>CAYXFW010000075.1:0-9205 GCA_964464305.1 uncultured Verrucomicrobiota bacterium | reverse complement strand
GTGCGGCGGATCGAATTCCGCGTCTCGCACGAGGCCGAGCCGATCACGTTCGGCCTGAAGATGGCGCTGATGTACGACGAGTTCGGCCGCGCGATTGACCGGCTCGAGCGCGCCCGCGACATCGTGCGCGTCGGCAAGCTCTCCGGCGCGGTCGGCACGCACGCGCACCTGGATCCCTCGGTGGAGAAACATGTCTGCAGCAAGCTGGGACTCCGGGCCGCAGCGATCTCAACGCAGGTTCTTCAGCGCGACCGCCACGCGGAGTACGTGGCCGCGCTGGCGCTCGTCGCCTGCTCGGTCGAACGGTGGGCGCAGGAGTTCCGCCACCTGCAGCGGACCGAGGTGCACGAGGTCGAGGAGTTCTTCGGGAAGGAACAGAAGGGCTCCTCCGCCATGCCGCACAAGAAAAACCCGATCGTCGGGGAGCGGCTCTGCGGCATGGCACGGCTGGTCCGCGGTTACGCGCTGGTGGCCATGGAGAACGTGCCGCTGTGGCACGAGCGCGACATCTCGCATTCCTCGGCCGAACGCGTGATCCTGCCCGACGCCACGATCGCGCTGGACTACATGCTCGATAAACTCGCCGGGCTCGTGACGAAGCTTCGCGTGTATCCCGAACGGATGGAGAAGAACCTTCATCTGATGCGGGGGCTCATCCATTCGCAGCAGGTCCTGTTGAAGCTCACCGAGCGCGGCATCAGCCGCGAAGACGGCTACCGCATCGTCCAGCGCAACGCCATGCTCGTCTGGGAAACCCACGCCGACCTCAAGACCCTGCTCGCCGCCGATCCGGAAGTCGCGTCCCGGCTGAAACCCGGCGATCTCGACGAGGTCTTCGACGTCCGCCGCCACTTCCGCGACGTCAACCGCACCTTCCGCGCCGTCGGACTCTGATTCCCCGGGCGGAGGGCGGGACTGGCAGACAGTGCGAACAGGGGTTAGGCCGTCAACGGCACCCTCTATTGAGAGATCATCGCCTTCAGCCGCGGCGCGAGGGTCGCGAGGTGAAGGGAGGGGATGGTCCACTCCGGCTCGGCCACCGCAAACACGCGGCCGTTGCGGGCCGCGGGGAGCAGTCCGCGCGCCAGCCACCACGCGCGGGCGGCCTCGGCGGACGTGCCGTCGCCGGCCTGACAGACCACGACATCCGGCGCTGCGCGCGCAATCGTCTCGAGATCCGCGGAACGCCACAACACCCGGCCGGGCACGTCATCTCCCGCATTCGTTCCCCCGCAGAGGCCGATCAGGTCCGCGATGAACGTCCCGGGGCCTGCGACCGTCGGCCGCGTCGTGCCGAGCACGAACAGCACGCGCGGACGCGCGGCCGGCGCCGGCGCGGCACGGAGGTCCGCCAGCGTCCGTTCGAATTGGAGCACCGCGGCCTCCGCGGCTTCTCCCCCGCCGGCCAGCACCGCCAGCCGCCGCGCGGCGGGCGCGATTTCGTCCAGCCGCTCGATCCGGACGGATTCCACGCGCACGGAGGGCGCAAGCCGGGCCAGGGCGTCGAGCCCCGCGATGCGCTCGCCCTGGACGAGAATCACATCGGGCCGCACGGCCAGCAGCCCTTCCACGTCCACCGACGCCGCATCGCCGATGACCGGCCGTCGCTCGCCCGCGGGGAGACGCGCCCAGCGGGTGACGCCGACCACGCGGGCGCCGAGGCCCATCTCGAACGCCATCGCGGAAAGGGTGGGGGAGTAGGGGACGATCCGGACCGGCGCCGCGACCGGGGCCGGATCCGCCGCCCGGCCGGGCGCGGAGGACAGGCCGGCGAGGACGCAGGCCACGGCCACGGCCGGACGCAGGGAGATTCCCGGCCTCCGCGCCTCCGCCTCCGCTGGCCTCCGGACGGCCATCCCGTCAGCTCTGAGGCATCGCGGCGATGAACTTGTCGGCCTCGGCGATGGCGATTTCCATCTCCTTCACCAGCGCCGACACATCCGCCCCCACGCGCCCGATCTCGCTCTTGATCGAGGCGATCGCCTGGGCGTTCAGGTTGTGCTTGAGGAAGAGAACCTGGTCGCGCAGGACCTTCAGCACCGGCTCCATCCGCGACTCCGCGCGCTTCATGGCCAGCATGAGATCGTCGTACCGCCGCTCCGTCGCGCGCAACTGGTCCTCGCTCGATTGCCGCAGCGAGGCGCTGCTGTACTGGCCCAACTCGGCCTTCCACTCCCGGAACAGGGCCGTGGCCACGCGTTCGACCTCCCGGACGCGTGCGTGAACCGCATCCGCCCGCGACTCGCTCCGCTTGAGAACCGCGTCGAGTTTCTTGTACTTCGCCTCGAGCTCCCCGCCCGGGGATCCGAGCACCGACGTGAACTCTTCGAGGGCCGAGGCAAACTGCTTCTTCGCGTCGTCCTGGGCGCCCCGCGCCTTCTTCACATCGCCGACGAGAAGGTCCCGCTTCTCGTAGCCGAGCTTCTCCATCGCGCCATAGTAGGCCGACTGGCACCCGGACACCGCGCACGCCGCGGCCAGGAGTCCGGCGGACAACATCGATCGGTTCATGCCCCATTCCTCCGCGCGCGCCGCGGCCCCCGCATGCGCCCTGCGCCGCCTGCAAGAATACCGTCGCCCCCCGCAATTGCAACGACTGGAGAGATGGACACAAGACCAGAGTGACACTATAGTATCACTATGAAAATGGAACTCGTAACCACCCTCAAACGGCAGGCCACTCGCCTGATCGCGGAGATTCAAGAGAATCGCGCCCCCGTACTGATCACCGAGCACGGGCGGCCGGCGGCATATCTGGTGGATGTCCAGACCTATGACGATCAGCAAATTCGGATGCGGATTCTCGAGGGTATTGCGAGGGGGGAACGGGCGATCCAGGAGAAGAGAGTCGCCACTCACGAACAGGCCCGAAAGAGGATGAGTCGATGGCTCGCCTGATCTGGACCGAGCCCGCCCTGAATGATCTGGAAGCCATCGCCGAGTACATTGCGCTCGACAAGCCGGATGCGGCGGGCCGGTACGTTCAGAGAGTATTTCAAGCCGTCGAGAGATTGATACGATTTCCCAAGTCCGGATCTGTTCCTCCGGAGATCCCGCACTTGCCCTATCGCCAGATCGTTGTTCCGCCGTGTCGGGTGTTCTACCGAGTCGAGGGGGAGATCATCTTTGTCGTCTTTGTCATGCGGGCGGAACAGAGATTTGTCGAGGGGAATCTGACGAGAGACATGGGGACATAGAAACAGTGGCGCATCCGGGCGGGGGTGATATTCTCCGCGGCGCGAGGCAGGCTCCTGCACCGTTCCGAACCGGCACAACGCCGGGGACGGGGGGAGGGCTTCCATTTGAGGCGCGTATGAAGAAGCTGCTTTTGGGCCTTGGGTTGGTATGTCTGGCGGCCGCGCTTCCGCTTTTCCCGGGATGCACCGGAAGCGACGACGGCGAAGACGGAACGAGCGACGCCACCAATGCCGTGTCCACAACGCTCAGCGGTTCGTGGGTCGGCACCATCTCGCAAGTCGGCGGCGTGGCCACCGACATCAGCATGGGGATCAGCCAGAACGGCGACACCCTTACGGGCACGTACCAGGGCACGGGAGGCGTGAACGGCACCATGACGGGATTCATCGGCGGCAACAGCGTGGGGATGACGACGGTGACCGGCGGCGGCACGGCGGAATGGACCGGCGAGGTGGACGACGAACGGACGACCATGTCCGGGACCGTGGTCATCGTCGCCGGAGGCGGCGGCAGCGGAGTCTGGACGCTGACCAAGCAGTAGGCGGGGGTCGGGCGCGCGGCTGGCGTTTCCATTCCGGGGTGATATGCTCCGCCGCGTGAGGCGTCTTTCCGAACCGTTTCGAACCGGCACAACGCCGCGGACGGGACGAGCGCTTCCCATCGAGGTGCGCATGAAGAAGCTGCTCGTGGGCCTGAGTCTGGTGTGCCTGGCGGCCGTCCTGTCGTTCTCCGCAGGGTGCAACGGAGGCGACGACGGCGATGGCGGCGGCGCCGTCACGAATGTGGTCACGAATGCGGCTTCCGCAACGCTCAGCGGATCCTGGATCGGCACGATCACCCAAACCGGGAATCCCCCGGGCAACATCAGCATGGGGATCAGCCAGAACGACGACGCCCTCACGGGAACCTACCAGGGCACCGGCGGCATCAACGGAACCATGGCCGGATCCATCACCGGCAATGCCGTGGAAATGACGATCGTCGCGGGCGGCGTCACCACGGAATGGACGGGCGCCGCCAACGACGCGCGCACGACCATGTCCGGCACCTTCACGATCGTGGCCGGCGGCGGCGGCAACGGGATCTGGGCGTTGACCAAGCAGTAGGTCGCACCCGGCGCCACATGAAATCCGACCTTCAGCTCGCGCGCGCCGTGAAGTTGAAGAGGATCGACCGGCTGGCCAAAGGCTGGGGGATCCGGGCGCCGGAACTCGAGCCGCACGGCGAATTCAAGGCCCGCGTACGGCTGGAGATCCTCGACCGGCTTCGCGTGCGGAAGGACGGCCGTCTGGTAGTCGTCACCGCGATCACGCCGACCCCGCTGGGCGAGGGGAAGACGGTCACCACCATCGGCCTCTCGATGGGCATCGCCCGGCTCGGCCGCAGCGTCTTCACCTGCCTCCGCCAGCCGAGCATGGGCCCCGTGTTCGGCATCAAGGGAGGCGCCGCCGGCGGCGGATTGTCGCAGGTCGTGCCGATGGAGGACTTCAACCTCCACCTGACGGGCGACATCCATGCGATCGCGGCCGCCCACAACCTCGGCGCCGCGGCCCTGGACAGCCGTCTTTTCCACGAAGAGCACCTCGGTCCCGAGGTCTTCGCCCAGCGGACCGGGCTGCGTCCGCTTGGCATCGACCCCGCGGCCATCGAGTGGCGGCGGGTCGTGGACGTCAACGACCGTGCGCTACGGGAAATCGAGATCGGCCTCCCGGCGCCCGGGGCCGCGACGAACGACAACGGCATCCCGCGCCGAACCGGATTCGACATCGCCGTCGCCTCCGAGCTGATGGCGATCCTCGCCCTCGCGAAGAACCTGCACGACCTGCGCCGCCGGATCGGGCGGATCGTCATGGCCCGCGATCGCGGCGGGCAGCCGGTAACGGCGGAAGACATCGGCGTCGCCGGGGCGATGACCGTGGTGCTGCGCGATGCCATCCGGCCGACGCTCATGCAGACGATGGAGGGCACGCCGTGCTTCGTTCACGCCGGCCCCTTCGCCAACATCGCCCACGGCAACTCGTCGATCGTCGCCGACCGCGTCGCGCTCAAGCTTGCGGACTACGTCGTGACGGAGGCCGGGTTCGGCGCCGACATGGGCTTTGAAAAATTCTGCAACATCAAGACGCGGATCTCCGGTCTCAAGCCCCGCGCGGCGGTCGTGGTGGCCACCCTGCGCGCCCTGAAGATGCACTCCGGCCGGTACAAGGTTTCGCCCGGCCGTCCGCTCGACCCCGGCCTGGTTTCGCCGAATCGCGAGGCGCTCGACGCGGGGTTCTGCAACCTGGAACGGCATCTGCAGATCGTCGCCCAGCACGGCCTCCCGGCAGTGGTCGCGGTGAACCGGTTCCCGGGCGATACGGCGGAGGAACTCGATCATGTCTGCCGCCGCGCCCGTGAGGCGGGGGCGTTCGATGCCGTTGTCAGCGAGGTCCACGCCCGCGGTGGGGCCGGCGGCGGGACGCTCGCCCGCGCGGTGGTGCGCGCGTGCGACACGCCGGCGCGGTTCCGCTTCCGCTATCCGGCCACAGCGCCCCTGCGTGAAAAGATCGAGACGCTCGCAAAGACCGTCTACCGCGCGGCGTCGGTCGACTTCAGCCCGCGCGCAACGGAGCAGATCGCGCGTCTTGAGGCCGAGGACCACGGAAAACTTCCCGTCTGCATGGCCAAGACGCACCTCTCGCTCTCGCACGACCCGTCGCTCAAGGGCGCGCCGGAGGGCTTCGTCTTTCCCGTGCGCGAGGTGCGCCTCTCCGCCGGCGCCGGCTTCGTCTATGTCCTCGCCGGGGCCATCAGCACCATGCCCGGCTTCGGCTCGAAGCCCGGCTACCTCAAGCTCGACATCGACCGCCACGGCGAGATCGTCGGGCTGTCGTAGGGCGCGAATTCACACGGAGACAGAGGCGCCGGGAAACGCGGAAGAAGACAACACGAGGGCGCAAAGGACGCAAAGAGGACGGACATGAGGAAGGCGGGAGGCGGCATGAACCGGCGGGCGTTTGTAAAGGGGATGGCGGCGGGGGCGGCAGTGTCGGTCGTGCCGGCGCGGGTGCTGGGGCGGGACGGCCCGGCGCCGTCGGCGAAGCTCAACATCGCGGGCATCGGCGTCGGACACCAGGGGTTCGGCGACCTGAAGAAGCTTGCGGACGAGAACATCGTCGCGTTGTGCGACGTCGACCCCGGGTTCTCCGCCAAGGCGCGCACGGAGTTTCCGAAGGCCTCGTTCCACACCGATTGGCGCGTGATGCTGGAGAAGGAGAAGGGCATTGACGCGGTGCTGATCGCCACCCCCGACCACACCCACGCCGTCATCGCGGCGGCGGCGATGAAGGCAGGCAAGCATGTCTTCTGCGAGAAGCCGCTGACGCACGACATCCGCGAGGCGCGGGCGCTGGCGCGGATCGCGAAGGAGACGGGCGTCGTGACCCAGATGGGCATTCAGGGCCATTCCGGCGACGGCATCCGCCGCCTGCGCGAATGGATCGAGGGCGGCGTCCTGGGCGAGATCCGCGAGATCGACGCGTGATGCAGCCTGACCTACCATCCGCCCGGCCGGGCCTACTGGAGCCCGGTCGTGATGCGGCGCCCGACGGAGACGCCCGAGCCGCCCGCGGACCTGAACTGGGATGTCTGGATCGGCCCCGCACCGATGCGGCCCTACCACAAGGCCTACCACCCCGGCGCATGGCGCGCGTGGTGGGACTTCGGCAACGGCATGATGGGCGACCGCGGCGTTCACACGCTCGATGCGGCCGTATGGGGCCTGCAGCTCGGCAAGCCGGAGTCGGTCGAGGCCTCCTGCACGGACCTCAACGACGACACGCACCCGATCGGGGCGGTCGTCACGTTCCGCTTCGCCGCCCGCGGTGCGCTGCCGCCGGTGAAGCTGACATGGTACGAGGGCCTGCGCGCACCGCTCCCGCCGGAGCTCGAGGACGGCCGCACGATGGGCCACCCCGAGGGCGGGCTGTTGTTCAAGGGCTCGAAGGCCTTCGCGACAGCCGGCGTCTACGCGGAGAGCCCGCGCATCATCCCCGAGGCGCGTATGCAGGAGCTCGCCGCGTCGCTGCCGCCAAAGTCGCTCCCCGCAGTCGAGGGCGGGCACTACGCGAACTGGGCGCGGGCCTGCAAGGGGCAGGACAAGGCCGTCGCGGATTTCGAATACTCCGCCCACCTCACCGAGATCTGTCAACTCGGCAACATCGCCAAGCGGATGCAGAAGCGGATTCTGTGGGACGCGGAGAAGATGGCCGTCACGAACCTCCCCGAGGCCAACCGCTTCGTCGCCCCGGAGTACCGCGCCGGCTGGTCGCTGTAGGCGCCACGTCGTAGTCGTGGCGCTACCCATACCCCGGTAGCCGCGGGGCCGCGAGCCGCGGCGCGAGGGCGTCAGCGGGCGGAGCGGCCCATCGTGACGAACTCCTCTTCGGACAGGACGCCGTCCTTGTTCGAGTCGAAGGTCGGGAAACGGCGGCGGCCCTCGGTCTCGTCGGGGAACTTGTGGAGATACTCCTCGAGACTCATCGTTCCGTCGCCGTTTGTGTCCTTCTGCTTGAACATCGCCGCGCGTTCCGCGCGAACTTTGGCGGACGGCACCGCGGGCGCGCGGACGCGATCAAGCGGTGCGCCGTCCGCGGCGACCCGCCGGCGGGCCTCGGTCTCCGGCAGCGAGGCGGCCCACGCCAGCGCCTTCGACGAGAGATCCTTCACGATCTCCGGATGATCCGGCGCGACATTGCGGCTTTCGGCGGGATCCTTCGGGATGTCGTAGAGTTCGACTCCGGATCCGTCATGGCGGACGAACAGTTTCCACGCACCATCGCGCACCGCCAGCATGGGCGGCGCATATTCGTCGCCCCACACGCGGAACAGCCATTCCCAATGCAGCGGGCGTGTGCGAGGGCGGGACGCCCCCAGCCAGATGTCGCTGACGTCCTCGCCGTCGGGCTTCACTGCGGCCGGAACCGTGACGCCCGCGAGCTTGCAGACCGTCGGAAGCCAGTCGACGCCGCCAACCACGCTGGTCCCGTCGACGCGCCCCGCTGCAACATGGCCCGGCCAGCGGACCAGGCCGAACGTGCGGATGCCCCCCTCGTACATGCTTCGCTTGCGCGCGCGCAGCGGGCCGGTCGAGCCGACGCCGGCATTCGTGGCGTTGCCGATCCGGTAGTCCTCGGGGCCGTTGTCGCTGGAGAAGAACACCACGGTGTTCTCCGCGAGACCCAGGTCGTCCAGCCCCTTCAACAGGCGGCCGATCTGCGTGTCGAGATCCGTCAGCGACGCGCAGAAGATCCGCATCTGGCTCCGCAGGTCCTTCGCCCCGCGCAGGTAGTCCCGCATCCAGGATCCGAAGGCGGGGTCGTCCGCGCGCGGATCGAGGTCCGCGTAGACCGCGAGCTGTTCCGGTGTCGGGTTCAGCGGGGCGTGCGGCAGCAGCGTCCAGGTGTTCGCATAGAAGGGCCGGTCCCGGTTGGCGCGGAGGAACCGGAGGGTCTCGTCCACGATCGCCGCGGTCGACTTCGCCCAGAACGTGCCTGCGGGTTCGTTCCACGCGGGTTCGCGGCAGACCAGGGCGCGCACATCGTCGATGCCATACGCGGCGGGCGTCGGCGCGCCCTCGCCGCCCCCGAGATGCCACTTGCCGAAGTGCCCGGTCGCATAGCCGGCCTGCTGCAGCAGCCGCGTGACCGTGACCGCGTTGGTGTCGAGCCAGTCCGGCATGAAGCGCGCGGCGTTCTGGGCATGGTCCGCGAAATGCCCGTGAATGTGGTGTCGCGCGGGCGAGTGCGAGGTCATGAACGCGGCCCGGCTCGGCGAACAGACGGTCGCCGCAACATAGAACTGCCGGAACCACGTGCCCTGCGAGGCCAGGCGATCGAGGTTCGGGGTCTTCACGTAGGGATGGTCGGCAAACCGCGCGTCGCCCCAGCCCTGGTCGTCGGTGAGGATGAAGAGGAAGTTTGGCCGCCGCGCGGCCTCCGCCGCCCCGGCGGCGAGCGGAAGCAATCCC
>CAYXFW010000074.1:0-9252 GCA_964464305.1 uncultured Verrucomicrobiota bacterium | reverse complement strand
CGGGCCGCAGAGGAGGACATGGTCGAGCACGTCCTTGCGGCCGCGCGCGGCCTCGACCATCAGTTCGAGACGCTCGCGGACCTTTCCCTGCCCGGTGAAATCGGCGAACCGGCCCGGCCGGAGCGTGAGGTCCAGCTCCCGGTCGGGCCGGTTCAGCGCCTTCGCGACCGGCGGTATGGAGGATTCGGGCATGTCCGCGGCAGCGTATCCCACCGCCCCCGCCCGGCGCAAGCGCGCGGCGATTGCGCCCGATCCTCGCCCAAGGCGTCCAGGGCGGCAACGCGCAAGCCTGAGCACGCATGAACACGGCCGCGTCGGAACCGTCTTCACGCGGACACTACGCCGGGCCAAGGCGAAACCCCCTGGAAAGCAGGATCGAGACCCACGTGTGGATGGCCCTGGAGGGCCGCGCTCCGTCGCGGCCGTACGGAAGCCTTTCGAAGCCGCCGCGTGGGCCGTCGACGTCGTCAGGCGAGGATGAGTCCCGCGTTCGTACGCGGGAAGCCGCGATTTGCGGGCGGAGTCGCGGTCGGATACTATGTGGTCGAGTTCCCATGCATTCCACAACGCCTCCAACCCGCACGATCGCGATCGTCGGCCGGCCGAACGTCGGCAAGTCGGCGATCTTCAACCGTCTCCTCCGGCGGAGGCTGGCGATCGTCCACGACGAACCCGGCGTCACGCGCGACCGGATCGTCGCCGAGGCCACCTGGAACGACGACGTCTTCACGCTGATCGACACCGGCGGCATCGGCCTGATGGACCGCGCCCGCGAGGGCGACGAAATCGCCGCCGCGGCCCGCGTGCAGGTCGAGGCCGCGCTGGACGATGCGGCGGCGGTGATCCTGGTCGTCGACACGCAGGCGGGGGTGGTTCCGTTGGACGAGGAGGTCGCGCGGCTTCTGCGCGCGCGTGCGCGCCCCGTGATCGTCGCCGCGAACAAGGCCGACCATCCGCGGCATGACGACGCGGCCGACGAGTTCGTCCGGCTGGGATTCCCGGTGTTCCCCGTTTCGGCGCTGCACAGCCGCGGGTTCGAGGATTTGATGGAGGTCTTGCTCAAGCACCTGCCGCCGCCGGCGCCCGCGGAGACCGCCGCCGCGCCGCTCGTCGTGACCGTGGCCGGCCGGCCGAATGCGGGGAAATCCTCCTACATCAACCGGATGCTCCGCCGCGAGCGCCTCGTGGTGTCGTCCATCCCCGGCACGACCCGCGACAGCATCGAGGTGCCGTTCACCGTCGGGAGCGGCCCGCAGGCGCGGCGGTACCTTCTCGTCGACACGGCCGGCATGCGGCCGGCGGGTCGCGTGGACTCCGCGGTGGAGAAGTTCAGCCTGATCCGCGTCGAGGAGGCGATTCACCGCTCCGATCTCGTCGTGCTGATCTTCGATGCCCTGCAGGGGCCGACGCGGCAGGACAAGCGGATTGCGGACCTCGTCCTGGAGGCGCGGCGCGGCTGCATCCTGGTCGTCAACAAGTGGGATCTCGCCGGAAAGATGAAGCAGGACGAGTACCGCGAGGCCCTGCGTCGCGAGCTCCCGTTCCTGGCCTTCGCGCCGCTCCATTTCATCTCCGCGAAGACGGGGGAGGGGGTGGCGGGGACCATCGAATCCTTCGACCGCGTCGCCTCGCAGATCTCGATGACGTTCACCACCGGCGTGCTCAACCGCGTGTTGCGCGATGTGTTTGCGAAGAAGTCGCCGCCGTCCGTCAAGGGACACCGTCTCAAGTTGTACTACGCGACCCAGGTCGGCGTGCGGCCGCTGCGGCTCAAGATGTTCGTCAACGATCCCGACCTCGTCGTCCCCGCCTACCGCAAGTTTCTGGAGAGCCGCGTCCGCGCCAAGTTCGGCCTCGAGGGCGCCCCCCTCGTCTTCCTCTTCACCGCTCGGGAGCGGGAGGAATAGGGAAGGCGTTCTTCGGTGCGGGCGGCACGGCGCTGGGCGCCTCTTTTTCTCCCCACCGGGGCAAGCCCGATGGGACCGGGGCGTCCGGCGTGGACGACGGCCGTGGCGGGGGCTAGCCCGGCGGGACCGGGGTCAGGTCAGGGCGCGGGGGCGGGTTTCGGCGCAGGGGCCGGCGCGGCGGGCGGAAGGCCGACCGTTACGGCGTTCTTTGCGGCGCGCTTCTTGCGATCGATGGTCTTCAGCGCCGATTCGGCCGGACCGGCCCACGGGCCTTCGGCGTCGGCGGCGAGGATTTCCTCGTAGGCCTGGCGGGCCTCGTCGTACCGGCCGAGTTGCTCGAGGCAGCGCGCGCGCCCGATCTTGGCGCCCGTGGCATAGAGCCCCTGGCCGCCCTTCGCGAGGACGGCGTCGAACGCCTTCATCGCCTCGTCGATCCGGCCCAGCGCCTCGACGCACTGCGCGCGGTTGATCTCGGCGACCTCGCGGAACGCATGGTCCGCATGGTTCGCAATGAAATCGGCGTAGCGCTTCTCCGCGGCCTCGTACCGGCCGCTGTGGAAGTCGAGCCGGGCCAGCGCCAGGAGTGCGATCGGCGCGCTGGGGGTCTTCGCATGCTGGGCCACCAGAGCCTCGAGCTGTTCCGGCCGGCCGCTGGACAGCATGCGGGCGGCGTCCTCGGCCGCCTGGCGCTTCTGGCCCCGGAAGTAGCCGGTGCCCACGACGATGACCGCGGCGAGCGCCGCGCCCAGAAGGAGCGGGCGTCCGTAGGTCCGCGCCACGTCCCACAGATCGGCCGGCGGAGTGTCGATGGCGGCCACCGGCACGTTCTCGTTGTTCGGTTCGGGCACTGGATCTGCCATGGTTTTCGCCTCGCGTCAGTTCTGAGCCGGACATAGTGGCCGTCTCCCCCGCAGGTTTCAAGCCTGCAAATGGGGCCGGCCGGCGGTCCGGGCCTCAGGAGGGCGGAAACACGTCGCCCAGCGTGCGGCGTGCGGCGGGCGGCGCGGGGCGGCGGATGGAGCTTGCCAGGGCCTGTTCGAGGCGGCCGCAGAGGTCGAGAAAATCGCCGCAGCCCATGGTGTCCGCGCCGGCGGCCGCGACGGCGTCGCGCTCGATCCGGTCGGACGTGACGACCAGCATCGGGGTCCCGGCGGCGTGGACATGCGCGGTGCGCTCGATCCATGTGTCGGCGCTGACGTGGGCGGGGGAGAAGACGACCTCGACCGGGCCGGCCGGCATCTCGGGGTCCGGGCCGCCGGTCTCGCGGCCGTCGAAGACGACCGTCACACGGCCGCCGAGTTGCGGGGCGATGCCCTCGATGCGGCGGACCAGCCGCCGGCGGGCTTCGAACAACCGGCCGCCACGGAGCCCGGCGGCTGCGGCCGCGTCGCGGTGAATCAGGTTGTAGCCGTCGATCAGGACCCACCGCTCCGGCGCGTTCATGGAGACTTCGCGGCCGGGGTCGCCGGTGTGTCGGAGCCGACGATGACGGCGAGAACGTCGTCGAGCGTCACGACGCCGGTCACCTCGCCCTTTTCGTCGGTGACGAGCATCAGCGGCTGCCGCGTGACGCGCATGCGCGGCATCACATGGTCGGCCAGCGTGTGGCCGGCGACGAACTGCGGATGGCGCATGTAGGCCTCCGCGGTCTTGGCCTCCGGGGCCTCGTCGGCCAGGACGTCGAACACGTTGACGACGCCGACGAACCGGTTTGCCGCCGGATCCCAGACCGGGAACCGGGACAGCTCTTCGCGCCGGGCGAGATCGAGCAGGTCGGCCATGGGCGTCGACCGCTCGATCCAGGCCATCCGGTCGCGCGGGATCATGATGTCGCTGCACCGCGTGCCGCTCATCTGGATCACGCCCTTGATCATTCGCGTCTCGACCGGCGACAGGGCGCCCGTCTCGCCGCCCTCCCGCGTCAGGTGCAGAAACTCCTCGCGGGTGATCAGCGGCTGGTTTTCGGGGGTGGGGAGGTGCCTTCCGGACAGCAGGCGGACGAGCCCGGCAAGCCCCCAGCGCAACGGCAGCAGGATCCACGACGCGACCCACAGCGCGCGGGCGAAGGGCAGGGTGCGGTACGACGGGAATCCCTGGAACCACGCCTTGGGGATGTACTCGCCGAAGATCAGCAGCACGATCGTCGCCGCGACCCCCGCAATGGCCGGTGCTGCCGGCAGCCCCGTTCGGCCGGCCAGGCTGGCGGCGAGGACGGCGACCGCCACGTGGCAGAGGTTCGTGCCGATCAGCGTCGTTCCGAGCAGAACCTCAGGGCGGCGGAGAAAGTCCTCCAGGATGCGGGCCCCCGGCACGCGGTGCTGGACCAGATGCCGCAACCGGAGCCGGTTGATCGAAATGATGCCGGTTTCGAGCCCCGCGAAGAATGCGCTGCCCGCCACGCAGAGCAGGATCAGGACCAGTTGGAGCGCGGGGCTCACGCGTCGTCCTCCCCCGGCTCGAGCTTTTCGATGTGCGCGAGCGTGACGCGCCGCTGGTCGGTCTTGAGAACCGTCACGCGGCAGCCCTGGGCCTCGACGATCTCGTTCGGCTCGGGGATGTGGCCCGCGTGCACGGCGAGCCAGCCCGCCAGCCGCTCGGCGCCCTCCGCCTCCAACCCGAGGCCCAGCTTGCGATTGAGATCCTCGAGACTGAACCCGGCGTCGACCAGCCACCGGTTCGGCCCCGCCTCCTGGAAGACGGGCCGGGGCCGGCTCAGCTCGTGGTAGATCTCCCCGGTGATGCGCTCGAGAATGTCGCCGCGCGTGACGACGCCGGACGTTCCGCCGTATTCGTCGACGACCACCGCCGCGCGCCGCCGGTCCTTCTGAAACTGGGCCAGCAGCCGGTTCAGCCGCATGCTCTCGGGCACGAAGTAAGGCGGGATCCGCGCCATCTCGAGTACGTGCGCGGGGTCGAGCAGGAAGCGACGCACGTCGAGGAACCCCTCGACGGCATCGGCGGTGTCGCGGAACAGGGGCAGGAACTGCCGCCGGGCCGTCCGCGCGATCTTCACGGGGTCGGCCGACGCGTCGTTGAGGTCCACGCCGCGCAGGTCCACGCGCGGGGTCATGACGTCGGCGACGACCATCGATTCGAGGCCGACGACCGCCTTGATCAGCGACAGTTCCTCCGCGTCGATGATCCCCTCCTGCCCGCTGATGTCGACGACCGTGCGGAACTCGTCGCCGCTCAGCGACCCGCCCCGCGGCCGGAAGAACGGCTGCAGGGCCCGCGTCACGCGCTCGAGCGCCCACCGGAACGGCGTCATCAGCACGACGGCGCCGCGCATCGGCGGGGTGAACCAGGCGGCGAACCGGGTCGTGAACTGCAGCGCGAGCTGCTTCGGACCGAACTCGCCGAAGACGAGCAGCAGCAACGTCATCGCCGCGATGCTGATCCGCTCCGCGTGGCGTGGCGCGAGGTCCAGCATGATCTCGAAGAACAGCGCCGATGCCGCGACATTGACCAGCGTGTTGAGGATCAGGATGGTCGACAGCAGCCGGGTCGGCTGCGCCAGCAGCGCGTGCAGGCTGCGTCCCAGCGCGGGATGCGCCTGGGCGATCCGCCGCAGCCGCAGCGCATCGAGGGAAAAGAACACCGTCTCGCTCCCCGAGCAGAACCCGGAGACCGCCAGCAGTCCGATGAGAACCGCCATTTGGATGACGAGGGTGTCCGTCACGGCCGCGGCCATTCTACAGCATTCCCCGCCCCGCGCGAACCCCCGGCGGGAAGGGCTCGGCGAAGTTGGCTCTTGCGTCCCGCGGCACTTCCCGCTTCACTCGGATGTTTGGGGTCGGAAACGGGCGACGGCCGAACGCGGGAGACGGGACATGAAGAAGATCGTGGCGGCGGGCATGGCAACGGCGGTGGCGGCGGGATTGACGGCGTGCGGGACGCTGGGAACCGGAGGGGGCGGGAAGGTGAAACTGATCACACTCGATCCGGGCCATTTCCACGCGGCGCTCGTGCAGAAGACTATGGGTCCCGGAGTCGACCCGACCGTGCAGGTCTACGCGCCGGCGGGCGAGGAGCTCGACGCGCACCTCGCGCGGATCGATTCCTACAACCAGCGCGCCGAGAACCCGACCGCGTGGACGATGGAGGTCCATCGCGGTCCGGACTTCCTCGAGCGCATGCTCGCCGAGAAGAAGGGCAACGTGGTGGTCACGTCCGGCAACAACCGCCGGAAGATCGAGTACATCCAGCGCGCGGTCGGCGCGGGGCTGAACGTGCTGGCGGACAAGCCGATGGCGATCGACTCGAAGGGATTTGCCGGACTGCTGGAGGCCTACGCGTCGGCGGAGAAAAACAAGGTTCTGCTCTACGACATCATGACCGAGCGGTACGAGATCACGACGATGCTCCAGAAGGAGTTCTCGCGGATCCCGGCCGTGTTCGGGCAGCTTGAAAAGGGCACACCCGACAACCCGGCGGTGACGAAGGTCAGTGTCCACCATTTCTCCAAGATCGTCAGCGGGTCGCCGCTGGTGCGGCCAGCCTGGTTCTTCGACGTCGCGCAGCAGGGCGAGGGGATCGTGGATGTCACCACGCACCTGGTCGACCTCATCCAGTGGGAGTGCTTCCCGGAGCAGACCCTCGACTGGCGGAAGGACATCGAGATGGTCGCCGCGCGGCGCTGGGCGACGCCGCTGACGCCCGCGCAGTTCAAGAACGTGACGAAGAAAGACACGTGGCCGGACTATCTGAAGAAGGACGTGAAGGGCGACGCGCTCCAGGTCTACGCCAACGGCGAGTTCACCTACCGGCTGCGCGGCGTCTGCGCCAAGGTGTCGGTGGCCTGGAACTTCGAGGCGCCCCAGGGCGCGGGCGACACGCACTTCTCGGTGATGCGCGGGACCAAGGCGAATCTCGAGATCCGGCAGGGGCCGGAGCAGGCGTACAAGCCGGCGCTCTTCGTCGAGCCCGTCGCCGGGGCGGACGCGGGCGCCTTCGAGCGGGATCTTGCCGCCGCGCTGCCGCAGATCACGGCGAAGTTCCCCGGCGTCGGCCTCAAGAAACTGAAAAAGGGCTGGGAGGTTCTCATCCCGGACTCGTACAAGACCGGCCACGAGGCGCATTTCGCCCAGGTCGCCGGGAAGTACTTCCGCTTCCTCCGCGAGGGCCGCATGCCCGCGTGGGAGGTTCCCAACACGATCGCGAAGTACTACACGACGACCAAGGCGCTGGAGATGGCGCTGCAGGCGAAGTAGTCCGTCCGCGCGAGGGCGCGGCGGGGAGGGGACGTCCGTCATGCCACGGAACCGCATCAGCCGGCGCGTCTTTCTGCAGATGGCTGCGACCGCGACGGCGCCGACGATCGTGCCGGCGAGCGTGATCGGTCCGAATCCGCCGTCCGGGCGCATCGTGATGGGGTGCATCGGCGTCGGCGGGATGGGCATGCGGAACCTGCGCGCGGCGCTGGGCCACGACGACGTGCAGATTGTCGCCGCGTGCGACCCGGTCCGTTCCTCCAACGAATACGGCCACTGGTTCAAGGACGGCTGGCGGGGTCCGTGGTTCGGACGCGAGGCCGCGCGGGACGTCGTCAACGATCACTATGCGCGAAAGACCGGGCGGACAGACTACCGCGGCTGCGAGGCGTACACCGACTTCCGCGACGTCCTCGCGCGCTCCGACATCGATGCGGTGACGGTCGTTACTCCGGACCACTGGCACGGGGTCATCACGGTGGCCGCGGCACGGGCGGGCAAGGACATCTACTGCGAAAAACCGCTTTCCCTGACGCTGGGGGAGGGGCGGGCGATGGTCGACGCCGTGCGCCGCCATGGCCGCATCCTGCAGACCGGCACCCACCGCCGGTCGGCCGCATCCGCCCGCTTCCTGTGCGAGCTGGTTCGCAACGGCCGCCTCGGGAAACTGTCGCGCATCGGCGTCGAGATCGGCCACAACCACCGCGAGAGTCCGCGCAACTGGACCCCGCAGCCCGTGCCGGAGTGGCTCGACTACGAGACGTGGCTCGGTCCGGCGCCCTGGGCGCCCTATCACAAGGACCGCTGCCTCTATTCGTTCCGCTTCATCCAGGACTACTCCGGCGGAAACGTCACGAACCTGGGCGCCCACATGATCGACATGGTCCAGTGGGCGACCGGTCACGACGACGGCGGACCGGTGGAGGTGGAGGATCTCGGCGGCGGCTTCCCGACGGCGGGGCTGTTCGACGTGGCCGACCCGGCCCATTTCCGCTGCCGCTATGCGGATGGCCTGGCGTTCGAATGCCACACCGGTGACCGCGCCGCCTACGTGAAGTTCGAAGGCGAGCGCGGATGGCTGGCCTTTGACGACGTGATCACCGCATCGGACCCCGCGCTCCTGCGCGAGCGGATCGGGTCGGGCGAGATCCGCTTCGAGGTGTCGGACGACCACATGCGGAACTTCCTCGACTGCGTCCGCAGCCGGCGCGAGCCGGTCGCACCGGTCGAGATCGGACACCGGTCGGCCGCGATCTGCCACCTCGGCAACATTGCGATGGAGATGAAGGCCCGGCTGGGCTGGGATCCGGCCGCCGAGCGTTTCACCGGCCCGCGCGCCGACGAGGCCAACCGCCGCATCCACAAGGCCTATCGCGGTCCGTGGACGCTGTAACGCGGGCGCCCGCTCTAAGCCGGATCGATGCCCGGATTCCAACTGAATCGTTCCGGCTACGGCCGCTGAGGGCGGACGTCGCGCTCCCATGCCGAAAGCAGGGCCTTGAGGCGTACCGCATCGCCGCCGGCGGTGGCGAAGAGGTCGTGGGTCTCGCCTGGGTCCTTGGCGAGGTCGAACAGATGTTCCTCCAGCACCGTGCCCGTCTGGAGCGACACGTACTTGAGGGTTCCGTTTCGTACCGCCCGCCAGGTCCTGTCGCCACGCCGGCCGCGCCAGAAGAGGGGACGGTCGGGAACCGGGCGTCCCGCGGCGAGATGGCCGAGGATGTCGATGCCGTCGAAGGCCGGGCCGGCTTCCGCCCTGGCTCCGGCGGCGCGCGCGATCGATGCGGTCAGGTCGAAGGTGGCCGCCGGTGTATCGCAGGTCGCGCCGGCGGTCAGGATGCCGGGCCACCGCGCGATGCACGGCACACGGATGCCGCCCTCGAACGTCCCGCCCTTGTATCCCCGCAACCCGGTGGGCCGTGCGCTGAGCGTGCCCCCGTTGTCGCTGGTGAAGATCACGAGCGTGCGCGCGGCGACGCCGACGCGGTCGAGCGCGGCGAGGATCCGGCCGACCGCATGGTCGAGGCGTTCCACCATGGCGGCGTAGACGGCCGGCGGAGCCTTGTCCTGCTTCCACAGCGGCGAATCGATCGGCAGCGGCGCATGGAGACGGTCGTCCGGGCCCTGATAGGGGG
>CAYXFW010000073.1:0-9309 GCA_964464305.1 uncultured Verrucomicrobiota bacterium | reverse complement strand
TCGTCTTGACCAGCTTCCCCCCGCATCGCAGGGCGTGTATCTGAAGCGGCTCCGGCGCGGCGCAACCCGGTGGGAAGTCGAACACGCGACCCTCGAAGATCCGGGCGGACTGCGCTACGCGATGCAAGGTTTGCTGCCCATCGTTTGGTGGGGCGACCTGCGTATCGCATCCGACCGCTCGATCTTCGCCGGGGTGTATCCGGGCTACCATCTCGACCCGGACGGCACCGCGAATGTCCGATCGGACGTGCCGTTCTTCCGTTCGACCGACGGAGGGCGCTCGTGGAAGACCGTCGGCCGCATTCGATATGAACCCGATCTCGCCGCCGATCCGAAAGGCCGGGATCGCGCTGGATTCACCGAGCCTGCATTTGTGATCCTTCAGGATGGCACCTTTCTCTGCGTTCTGCGCACGACGGATGGTCTCGGCCATGGCCCGATGTACACCAGCCGCTCGCGCGATCGCGGTACCACATGGTCCACGCCCGAAGTCATCGCTCCCGCCGGGGTCCTGCCAAGGCTTCTTACGCTGGACAACGGCGTCGTCGTGCTCGCGTCCGGCAGACCGGGTGTGCAGATGCGGTTCAGCGCCGACGGCGAGTGCCGCCGCTGGACCCCGCCGCTGGAGCTGCTGCCCCACGACGGCACCAAGGCCGTTGCCTTGAACGAAGTGTCCTGCGGCTACACCGGCATGGTGGCCCTGGGACCGGATTGCCTTCTCCTGATCTACGCCGACTTCAGCCATCCGACCGCAGCCGGCGAACTCCGCAAGGCCATCAAGGTGCGCGAATTCACCGTGGCGCGGGAGCCCATCTCGCCGTAATCGGACGGCCGCATCCAAGGGTTGGAAGGGCGGAGACATGGAGTGCCCGAACCTTGGACGCCCCCCCAAGCTGCCTGTTAATAAGTCATATCCTATTCAATAGAAACTATATATGGCTTTTGTCTTGCAAATGGAGAAATGGCTGTTAGGTTGTCTCATCGAATTGGTGTGAATGCCATGAGCGACTTGGGCTGCCAGAACCTTTCGAGGTACCTTTCGATCCAGCGGGATCACCTCAGGAGGGCGATCGATGAGAACAAGTGGTATCTCAGCGAACGCCAGGGGCACGACGTCGGCCTCGCCGCAGCCAAGCACGATTTCCTCGAGCATCATCTGGACCACGTTACGCACGACTTCCGGATGAGGTTCTGCCGGTCCGCCTGCGAAAAACGAACCGGCTGCGCACTCGTCGATGCGGTCCACCGTATCCCTTCCCTTCGCCAGCGCGGCTGAGTCCGCCCGGCGGGGACGCCGCTTCAGCAGTACCGGTCCGGAAGGGAGGAAATGGCGGCGTCGAGATCCGCATGGCATCGCCCCAGCCACGCCTCACCCCAGAAGAAGTTGCAACTCGTCTCCGCCCTCAGAACCCGCCAGTAGGCGTCTTCGAACCGTCGCGCCAGACCGCCGTCGCCGGGACATTCGCGGGCGGCCCGGTCGCGGGCCTCGCGGACGCGACGGCTGACGTCGTTCACGCGGGCCATGGCCTCGCGCTGCAACGCGGAGCCGGTCCACTGAAGGAACCCGACCCCGTTGTGGTCGCCGGTGTTCCACGCGCCGGTCCGCACGATCACCTCGCCGGACGCGCCGTGCCGGTCGAGGTAATCGTGAATGAACGTCGGGTGCAGATCGGACGCCTCGCCCGAGCGGATCTGGTCCATCAACGGGCGGTGAAAGCGGTCCCAGAACGTCGCGCCCGGCGTGAGGTTTCGGAACCATCCCCCGTTGTCGCCGTCGGTGGCCGTGGTCACGAGCGGCTCGAAGTCGCACCACTTCGTGCGCGCGCGGATCTCGCGGAGGAACCACCCGGCGTCCATGCCGGATTCCTGCGCGATCGAGAGGTCCCGGTCGCGGGGCACGACGATGATCTCGCGTCCCCCATGGCGGGCCACATGGGGACGGTAGCGGATTTCGGGCCACTTCATCGGCGTCAACGGCGTCACGTGCTCCACGTCCACCAGCACGTAGCGATATCCATGCTCCGCCAACGCCGGGATCATCTCCATGCAGAAGCCCATCTCCGGCGGCCAGAACCCCTGGAAGCCGCTGCGGCCGAAAAGGTGTCGGCCGATGCCCTGCCAGCGCCCGATCTGCGCCGGCCGGTCCTCCGGGGGGATCAGGGGGAACACGGGATGGTAGTACCCCGTCCCAAGGATCTCGACGATCGCACGGTTCTGAAGGTGCCACAGCAGGTCGCCGAGCTTGACGATGCCGTACACCTCGGACTGGAAGCCGGGATCGGACAGCGTCTCGAGCAGCGTCCCCGACAGCGACAGGTGCACCCGCCCCAGGTCCTCCTGCCCCCACAGCGCGCGCGGAATGCGGTCGATCGCGCACAGGATCTGACGCACTTCCCACGGCTCGGCCTGCAGCAGTTCCTGCAGGTTTCCGGCCGGCTGGTGCAGGTTCAGAACCAGCGCATGATGGATCGCACGTTCGCCCACGGTTACGCCTTCTTCTTCCGGTGGAACGTGCAGCCGTAGTCCCCGGTCTTGTAGGCCTCGATGTGGCCGTCCTTCGCGAGCGCCTCCGTCTTCTCGAGGATCGCCCCAACCTCGGCCTCGGTCATCGGGCGAAAGGTCCGGGCAATCTGGAGATCCTGGCGGAGATTCTCCATCGACTTGATACCGCACACGAGCGACGTCACCGGCAGCGACAGCGCGTAGCGCCGGCACTCGGCCGCGGACACGCCGGTCTCGCGCGGGATGCGCCCGTCCTGCGCGCCCAGCGACTTCATGCCGAATGGCGCAATGCCGCGCTTCACGAGCACCGGCAGAACCTGCCGCTGGAAACTGAGGTAGTGCGGGTCAAGGATGTTCAGCGGCATGAGCACGGCATCCCACTCGAACGGCGCGCCCGGGGCGGCCGTTCGGGCGAGCATCTCGAGATGAAATTTCGGATCCTTGTGGCCCGTGAACCCGATGTAGCGGATCTTGCCCGCCTTCCTCGCCTCGATCGCCGCGCGAACCGCGCCGTTTTCGACGTCAAAGATCAGGTCCGGATCCTCGTCCCAGCGGATGCCGTGAAACATCCACAGGTCAAGCCGGTCCGTCTGGAGGCGACGCAGGCTGTCGTCGAGGTGACGCTTCGCGTCCTCGTACGTGCGGCCGCAGACCTTGGTCATCAGGAAGACCTTGTCCCGCCGGCCCCCTGCGAGCGCCTTGCCCATGAACTCCTCGGACCGTCCGTTGTGGTATTCCCAGCAGTTGTCGAAGAACGTGAGCCCCTGGTCGATCGCCTCGTGCATGATCGCGATCGACTCGGCCTCCGGAGGCCGGCCGACGTCCCACCCGCCGAGGGCGATGACCGGCAACTGCTCCTTGTGCCGGCCCATTGGACGCCGCGGAATCCCGCCCGCCGCGTCCGCCTGCGCGGCCAGAACGCCGCGCGCCATCGCAAACCCGGCCGCCGAGACTGCGAGAAACTCCCGTCGTGATACCCGGTTCATGTTCGGCCCTCCGTCGCATCCCCGCTGCGTCGCCAGAATGGATCGGGCATGCGGCGGGTTCAAGCGCTATCCGTCACCCTCGACCCGACGGCTTGACGCGGGCGCGGGGAACGGCTACGCCCGGACCTGTCGATGGGATGCAGCGGAGTGGACAACCAGGTGGCAGGGGGAATGGGTGGAATGAAAAAACTGTGTTTCCTGGCGATGCTGGCCGGCTCCGTGTGCGGGGCGCAGACGAATCTGTACGTGAACCCCCAGTCCGGCGCCGATGACAACGAAGGAACGGCTTCGAAGCCGTTTGCGTCGCTGGAGAAGGCCCGCCTTGCGATTCGCGCCATGAAGAAGGCCGCCGCGTTCCCCGCGAAGGGAGCCGTCGTCGAACTCGGCGGCACCTTCGACCTGACGGGAGCCACGCTGGCGCTGGACGCGGAGGACAGCGGACTGAGCGCGAGCGCCCCTGTCGTCTACAGGGCGGCAAGGAGCGGCGCGCTGCTCGTCGGCGGACACCTCCTGCCGGCCGGCGGCTTCCGGAAGGTGACCGATGCCGCGACACGAGCGCGCCTGCCGGACGGGGCGCGGGACAAGGTCGTCGCCTTCGACGTGAAGACCGTGGGGCTGACCTCGCTTCCGCCGCTGCCGGACAAGTTCAGCGGCTGGGGCGAGATGGAGGTCTTCAGCGGCGGCAAGGCGATGCGGCTCGCCCGCTGGCCGAACTCGGGCTGGGCGGAAATCGCGGGCGTGATCGACCGCGGCGTCAGGCCGGTCGACAAGGCGACCGGCGAATGGGAATTCGGGGACAAGGGCGGCACGTTTGAGTATGACGGGGACGCCCCTGCCCGCTGGAACGTCGAGAAGGGCATCTGGATGAATGGATTCTGGTGCCACGACTGGGCCAACGAGACGCTCCGGATCGGCGCCATCGACAAGGAGAAGCGGCAGATCACCTCCGCCGCCATTCACACCTACGGCATCGGCAACTCCTCGAAGTGGCACAAGGCCAAGCGGCGCTACTTCGTGTTCAACCTGCTGGAGGAACTCGACAGCCCCGGCGAGTGGTACGTGGACCGCGAAGAAGGCGTGCTGTACTTCTTCCCGCCGGACGGCGATTTGAGCGCCGTGGTTCTTTCCGTTCAGAAGAAGCCGCTCATCCAGGTGACCCGGGCCAGCCACATCCGGCTGGACGGCCTGACGTTCAAGTACAGCACCGGGAAGGCGGTCTCGGTCGATGCCTGCGAAAACGTCGTGCTGGAGAACCTCCGCGTTTCCAACCTCACGTTGGACGGCATCGGCATCAGCGGGGGGAAGAACTGCGGCCTGAGCCGCTGCGAGGTGTCTGGCGTCGGCGGGACCGGAAGTCGCTGACCGCCTGCGGCCACTTCGTGACGAACTGCCGGCTGCACCACAGCGGACGGCTGCAACGGACGCAGGGCAAGTGCCTGAATTTCAGCGGCGTCGGCATTCGTGTCGCCCACAACCTGATCCACGACGCCCCCTATATCGCGGTGAGTTACGGCGGCAACGAGAACCTCTTCGAGTATAACGAGGTCCACTCGGCGATGATGGAGTGCGGTGACGGCGGAGGGATGTACACCGGACGCGACTGGGGCTCGCAGGGCAACGTCGTTCGATACAACTATTTTCACCACTTCGGCAAACCGGGTGTGGACTGGCAGAAGGCGCACGGACTGAGTCCCGACTACGAGCCGCTGAAGGAAAGCGTGATGGTCATGGGCGTCTACCTCGACGACTGCGACAGCGGCGACACGGTCTTCGGCAACATCTTCTATCGCACGGGGTGGTCGGCGTTCGTCGGCGGGGGGCGCTACAACACGATCGCCAACAACCTGTTCGTCGAATGCACATCCGCACTGCACCTGGACGATCGCGGTCTTCAGCGCGCCCGTCCCGGCGAGGGGACGAAGGACGGCTGGGATCTGCTGGCCAAGTTGCAGGCGCTCAAGTGGCAGGAGTCTCCCTGGAAGGATCGGTACCCGTACCTGGTCAACATCATGGAGGACGATCCCAAGCTGCCGCTGCACAATGTCTTTCGTGGAAACGTGGCGATCAACTGCCCGCGCTTCCTGCAGATCCACGGCAGCGTGCGGAAGTCCTCGCTGGAGCGGGTGACGTTCCGGGACAATCTCGTGTTCGGTCCGATCGACAAGGCGGACCATGAGTCGTTTCCGCAGACGGACGAAGGCCGGAAGCGCGCCGACTTCCGTCCTGAAGTGCTGGAGGACATCGCGGATCCGGATGTCAACCGATTCAAGGTGCAAACGGGTTCCGAATTCAGGAAACTGGCGCCATGGTTCAAGCGGATTCCGCTGGAGAAGATCGGACTGAACAGGTAACGGGGAACCGGACACGGATTGCAGGGCGACGGGCGCCAACGACGTGCCACGCAGGGGAGAGAATGATGACGCCGCACCGATGGATGTCCGCCGCCTGTCTGCTCGCCACCGCCGCCGTTGCGGATCCCGCCGTGCCCGGTTTTGAGCCGGTCCTGCAGACCAACCTCGAGTGGACCGCCGTATGGGCGCGCGACCGCGCCGCCGTGAAGGCGGAGCCCGACACGCAGGTGCGACACGAGGCGCCGGCCTCGCTCCGGATCACGCACACGGGCGCGGCGGACTGGGCGGTCACCCCCGAGGTCCGGTTCGCCGCCGCCCCGGGCGATCTCGTGGAGGCGTCCGCATGGATCCAGGTCCAGGGGAACGGCACCGCCGGCATCTCGTTCATCTTCCGCACGCCGGACGGCAAGGTCGTCCAGTGGTCCGCCGGCGCCCGCCGTGCCGGGGAATCCGCGCGCTGGAGCCTGGTGCGCTGTCGTACCCTCGTGCCACCGGGTGTCGTGGGCGTGGCGCCGCGCGTCACGGGGACCGGACCGGCGACCGTCTGGATGGAGGGTGCGCGGTTCCGCAGGCTGGCGAGGACAGGCCGGGAGCCGCAGGCGGCCCGCACGATCGAGAACGCGGCGATCCGCCTGTCGCTGGATCCGTCCACCGCGGGACTGACCCTCACCGATCTCCGGACCGGGACCGTCTGGAGTCCGCGCAAGGCCGTGGATGCCCCGTGGATCGTCACGGAATCGGGCGTCGACGGCCGTGGCATCGCGGCGACCCTCGTCGACCTTTCGAACGATCTCGTGATCCGGGTTCGCGCCGCCGTGGACGCAGCGAAGCCCGAGGTCACCGTGTCACTGGACGCCACGGGGCCGCTCCAGGGATCCCTCGCATGGCCGCCGGCCTTCGAAACCGCCGCCGGGCAGCGGTTGATCGTGCCCATGAATGAGGGCATCTCGTACCCTGTCGACGACCCGGCCGTCACCCCGATGCGGCTGGTGGCCTATGGCGGGCACGGCATCTGCATGGCATTCTTCGGTGTCACCGCAGGCGAGACGGGCCTGTTGTCGATTCTCGAGACGCCCGACGACGCGGGAATCCGGATCGAGCGGCCGGAGGGCGGCCGGCTGGCCATTGCGCCGGAGTGGGTTCCCCAGCGGGGGACGTTCGGCTACGGGCGGCGCCTGCGGCTGGTCGCCATCGACCGCGGTGGGTATGTGGCGATGTGCAAACGCTACCGCGAGCATGCGCGCCAGACGGGACTCCTCAAGCCCTTCGTCGAGAAGCGGCGCGACCGGCCGGCCATCGACAAGCTGGCGGGCGCCGCCAACGTGTGGTTCATGGATGGGAAGAGGACCGACATGGGCAAGGCGCTCGTCGACGCCGGCATGACCCGCGTCCTCTGGAGCGCCGGGGGGGCGTCGAACGAACTCGCCGAGTTGAATGCCCTTGGCTTCCTGACCAGCCGCTACGACATCTACCAGGACTGCATGGATCCCGAGCAGTTCGGGAACGTGCGCGGGAAGCACGGCGACTGGACCAGCGAGGCGTGGCCGACCGGCATCGTCATCCGCGCCAACGGCGACTGGGAGCGCGGGTGGCAGGTGAAGGGGAAGGACGGATCGATGATCCCCTGCGGCGTCCTGTGCGACCGCCTCGCGTCCGACTGGGCCCGGCAGCGGATCGGCGAGGAATTGAAATCGAAGCCCTTCCTCGGCCGTTTCATCGATACGACCACCGCCTCGCCCTGGCGCGAGTGCTACGCGACGAACCACCCGATGACCCGCACCGAGAGCCGTCGCTTCAAGACCGAACTGCTGCGCGTCATCTCGGGCGAATTCAAGCTGGTCTGCGGCTCCGAAACCGGGCACGACGCGGTGGTGCCGGTTGCGGACTTCTTCGAGGGGATGCTGAGTCTCGGTCCCTACCGCGTGCCGGATTCCGGTCGCGACACCATGCGGAAATGGGACGAGGTTCCCGAGAAGGTCGCGCGATTCCAGACCGGCTTCGGCTACCGCCTGCCGCTGTGGGAACTCGTGTACCACGATTGCTGCGTCGCCCAGTGGTACTGGGGCGACTACAACAACAAGCTGCCGTCGCTCTGGGACCGGCGCGACCTGTGGAACGCGCTGTACGGCACCCCGCCGATGTACATGTTCAACCGCGTCGAGTGGGAGCGCGACCGCGAGCGGTTCATCCGGAGCTACCGGACCTCGACCCCGGTTGCGGCACGCACGATGATGCACCCGATGACCGACCACCGTTGGCTGGCGGCGGACGGGTCGGTCCAGCAGTCCACGTTCGGCGACGGCACCGTGGTCACGGTCAATTTTGGCGACCGCCCCTTCCGCCTGGCGGACGGCCGCGATCTCGGACCGGTTTCGTCGGACATCCGGCCGGACAAGCCGTGAGCGACGTTCGAGAGCCCGGGACGGACCCGGGCGGAAGAAGGGACGCTGCGATGAAGACGTTTCATGAAACCCGCCGCCCCGCTGCGGCATCGGCGGTCCTCCTCGCGCTTGGACTCGCCTGGACTTCGGCGGCTCCCGCCGCGGACCCCGCCACGCCCCATGCCACAGACTGGATGAAAGACGCCCGTCTCGGCGTCTTCATGCATTTTCTGCCCGGCGACCCGGCGGGCCTGGCGAGGGTCGAGGCCTTCGACGTGACGGCTGTCGCCCGCCAGGTGAAATCGATGGGGGCGCGCTATTTCGTGCTCACCCTCGGGCAGAACTCCGGATTCATCAACGCGCCCAACGCCGCGTACGATGCGGTCACCGGGTATGCCGCGGGCGAGCGGTGCTCGCGCCGCGACCTGCCGCTCGATCTCCATCGGGCGCTGCACGCCGAGGGCATCCGCCTGATGCTGTACCTGCCGTGCCAGACACCCAACCGGGATCCCCGCGCCCAGCGCGCCTTCGGACTCGCCGAGGGGCCGAAGGACCAGCCGGTCGACGAGGCCTTTGCGCACCGGTGGGCGAAGGTCATCGGCGAATGGGCCTCCCGGTACGGCGACAAGGTCGCGGGATGGTGGTTCGACGGCGGGTATGCCCGCATCGGGTTCAACGACGCGATCGCCGCCATCTACGCCGATGCGGTCAAACGCGGCAACCCGCGGGCCATCGTCACGTTCAATCCGGGTGTCCGCCTGGTGCGCCACACGCGGGCCGAGGACTACACGGCCGGCGAGCTGACCCAACCGTTTGACGTGGTGCCCGCGGCGCGATGGGTGGAGGGATCACAGTGGCACGCGCTCACGTACCTCGGATCCACCTGGGGCCGGCGCGACATCCGCCACCCGACCGGGTCATGGACGGCCTGGATCCGCGCAGCGACGGCGAAGGGCGGCGCGGTGACCCTCGACCTCGGTCCCAACCACGATCCGGCGGCCGGTCCGATCGGTTCCTTCGACGAGCGCCAGGTGGAACAGGTCCGCGCCATTTCGGCGGCCCTGGGCGATGCCGCGCGGTAGCGGAGCG
>CAYXFW010000072.1:0-9383 GCA_964464305.1 uncultured Verrucomicrobiota bacterium | reverse complement strand
CCATCGGTTCGGACATTCACGGGAACTGACAGGCATGGACCGCGGTGAGGGATGACCTTCTCTCCGCCGGGGTGGATGCGGTGGTATGCCTTGGCGATGTCGTCGGCTACGGTCCCGAACCGGCCCGGGTTCTCCGTGACGTCCGGTCCTGCTGCACCAACTTCGTCCTCGGCAATCATGACGCGGCGATGGTGGGCCGTGTCGATATCGGACGCTTTCGGGCGGGCGCCCGCCGCTCGGCCGAGTGGACGCGCGGTCAACTCGACGACCATGCCCTGAGCCTCTTCTCCGCCACGCCGCTGATGATGGAGGGCGAGGGGGCCCTCTTCGTGCATGCCGAGACGCCGGCGCCGGAGGACTACGGGTACGTCGAGGAGCCCGACGATGCCCTCGCGTGCTTCCGGGCCGCGGATGCGCGGTTCATCTTCCTCGGCCATACGCATGTGCCGGGTTCCTTCATTCTCGGCCCCGATGGTCGTGCCGTGGAGGATCTGCGCTCCGAATTCGCCGCGGAGGGATCCAGCCGGTACCTGGTCAACGTCGGCTCCGTGGGCGACCCGCGCAATGGGACGGACCGGGCCAGCTATGCGATCTACGATTCCGATGCCGCCCGCGTGGAACTGCGTCAGATCGCGTTCGACACGGCGGCCTTCCTGGCGATGGCCCGGAGGTGTCCGGAACTGGAACTCCCCTACTTCTGCCGTATCCATGGGCAGGGGGGGCTGCCGGGATCGGACGAGGCGATGACGGCGACCAAGGTCGCGCTCGTCAAAGTGCAGCGGATCGTGGATCGGCCCCGGATCCGGGTCCGCCGGAGCGCCCTCGCCGGCCTCGCCGGGCCGGCAGATCCCGGTGCAGGCGTCGCGGAACCGACCGAATCGGCGGCCGCGCCGCCGCGTCGCCGTCGCCGCGGGCCCGCCTTCTATGTCTCGATCGCGCTCGGCGCGGCAGGCGTCGTCGGAATCGGCGCCGGCGGGATCGTCTACGCATGGCGCAGCCGTGTCGCGCCCGCGCCCGCGATCGCCGCTGCGATACCTGCCCCGTCCGCGCCTGCGGCACCCGCCGTCGCCTCTGCGCACCGCGAGGCGGCGGCAAGGGAACTTGCCGAGGTGCTTTCCATCATCACCCTGACCATCGACAAGGCGGAGAAGTACGGAAAGAAGTTCCGCGTGGAGGTGGTGGACGGTGTGCCGGGCATGGGGTTCTGGTCCGACGCCGACGACTACCTGCTCTGGCGTCTGCACCCGCGAGGCGAGGCCGTCTACGAGGTCGGGTTCAACTACGCCGTGGCTCCCGGCAACGCGGGCGGCTGCATGCTCGTGGCGGCCGGCCGGGAACGCATTCGCGCGACGATGGCCTCGACGGGATCCTGGCACGCGTTCACCAACGTCACGATCGGACGCATCAAGCTGCCCGCCGGCCTGGCGATCCTCGAAGTCCGCCCGGACGGGAAGCCCAGGGGTGGCGTCATCAATCTGCGGAGCGTCACCCTGCGCCCCGTTCGGGACGACCCTGCGGCTTCACCGGAGCCCGGGTCGCCGTGAGGCGGGTGGGGATCCATTCAAGAGACCGATGGAGGCAGCCATGAGTAGGGGTAGGATGTCCATTCTGGCGGTGATTCTCGCCGCGGTTCCGGTCGCCCGGACGGCGCCCGCGCCGCGTCCGAACATCCTGTTCTGCTTTGCCGACGACTGGGCACGGTACGCCGGTTGCTACGCGGGGCTGGACGGCCGGCCGTCGCCAAGCGATGTCGTCGCGACGCCCGTCATCGACCGCATGGCCCGGGAGGGTGTGTTGTTCCGCAACGCATTCGTCACCGCGCCCAGTTGCACACCCTGCCGCAGCTCGCTGCTGTCCGGACAGTACTTCTTCCGCACGGGCCGCGGCGCGATCCTCGTTGGCGCGGTGTGGGACCCCTCCATCCCGAGTTTCCCCCTGTTGCTCCGCGACTCGGGCTACCACATCGGCCAGACGTACAAGGTGTGGAGCCCCGGCACGCCCAATGACGCCCCGTTTGGCGGGCGCGACCACGAGTACGAGAAGGCCGGCGGGGAATTCAACAACTTCTCCGAAAATGCGACGAAGATGATCCGCAGCGGCATGGCGTTCGATGCCGCGAAGACGAGGATGCTGGACCAGGTGCGCGCGAATTTCGCCGCGTTCATGGCTGACCGGAAGCCCGGGCAGCCGTTCTGCTACTGGTTCGGCCCGACCCTCACGCACCGCGAATGGGAGAAGGGATCGGGAAAGGCCCTGTGGGGCATCGAGCCGGACGCCTTCAAGGGAAAGCTCCCGAAGTTCATGCCGGACGTGCCCGAGGTGCGCGAGGACTTCGCCGACTACGCCGGCGAGATCCAGGCGTGGGACGCGGGCGTCGGCGCCCTGCTGAAGATGGTCGGGGATTCCGGGGAGCTGGACAACACGCTGATTGTGATCAGCGGCGATCATGGCATGCCGGGCGTGCCCGGCGGAAAGTGCAACCTCTACAGCTTCGGCACCGGCGTGGCCCTGATTGCACGGGTTCCAGGCGGAAAGGGAGGCCGCATCGTCGACGATTTTGTAAACCTGATGGATCTGGCGCCGACGTTTCTCGAGGCCGGCGGCGTGAAGCCGCCGGATGCGATGACCGGGCGCAGCCTGTGGGGCGTGCTGAAGTCGGAGAAGGCGGGACAGGTGGATCCGTTGCGCACGTGGGTGGTTACCGGACGCGAACGACATGTCGAGAATGCCCGCGAAGGGTTCGTCGGATATCCGCACCGCGCCTACCGCACCCCGGACTACCACTACATCCGGAACTTCGCGCCGGACCGCTGGCCCATGGGGGATCCGTTCGCGGTGCGGCCCGGGAGCGCGCCGTCGGCCGGGGAACTCGAACACAACACGCGAATCGCGTTTGCCGACATGGACGCCAGTCCGACCAAGGCGTGGCTGGTCGGCGTGCGAAACGACCCGGAATGGAAGTGGCACTATGACTACGCCTTCGCGCGACGGCCGGCGGAGGAACTGTACGATCTCCGGGCCGACCCCGACCAGACGCGAAGCCTCGCCGGCGAGCCGCGGCTCGACGCCGTGAAGCGGGATCTCGCCGACCGGCTGATGAAGGTCCTCGTGGAGGCTGCGGATCCGCGCGTGACCGGCGATGGCATGACCTTTGAGCGGTCGCCGTTCACGGACGGGCCGGCGCCGGGACCGCGCAAGACGAAGGCGGGCGGAAACCCGGCCCCGCGTCCATGATGTCCTTCGGCGATGAGCCGCCGCTGTTCCGTCCGCCCGCGGAGGCGGAGAGTCTGATTGTCCGCGTTGCGTACGGCTGCCCGCACCCCGCCTGCGCGTTCTGCGGCATGTACCGGACCGCCCTGTATGCCGCACGGGCCGCAGACAAGGTCTCTGCGGAGATCCGTGCCGCCGCCCGGGAACGGTCGCAGACGCGACGGGTCTTCCTGGCGGATGGCGACGCGCTTCACCTGGGGTACGAACGCCTTGCCGTCCTCCTCGACGAACTGGCCGCATCGTTTCCATTTCTGGCCAGGGTCAACAGTTATGCCAACGGGTCGTCGATTCTCGAACTCGGACGCGAGCGGCTCTCCGCGCTTCGTAACCGCGGGCTGGACACGCTCTACATGGGCCTCGAGAGCGGAAATGCGGAGGTTCTGCGGCAGATGGGCAAGGCGGAACCGGTCGACCGAATGGTCGAGGCCGGCGCGCTCGCTCGCGCGTGCGGCCTGAAGATGTCCGTGATGGTCCTGCTGGGCCTTGCCGGACCCGAGGGTAGTGAGGCTCACGCGCGCGCGACCGCGGCCGCTCTCAACCGCATGCAGCCGCGGCTGCTCTCGGCCCTGCGCGTCATCCCGGTCCCGGGCACGCCGCTGGACCGATGGGAGAAGAGCGGCGCCTTTCGGATGCTGACCGAGCAGGAAGCGGTACGGGAACTGCGGGACCTGGTCGCGGAACTGGACCTGAAGGGCACGGTGTTTCGCGCGAACCACGCGTCCAACGTCCTGCCGGTCGAGGCCCGGTTCCCCCGCGACCGGGATGCGCTTCTTGCCTCGCTCGACGCGTTGCTTGCCTCGGGCCGCCTGGATGGCTCCCGCCCCGCGCCCCGCCCGCGGTGGCTCTGAGAACGGCACGGGGCCCCGGTGTAGTGGAGGGCCGGGCTACGCGAGGCCGGATCGAGGGCTCATCGCGACGTCGGGCTCGGACTCGCAGTAGCTCGTCCTTGCAGTGCCAAGAGGATCCGCCACCCGGACGTCAGGATCCGCATCCGTTCCATCCGTGATATCCAAGGTTCACGTCCCGCCCGGGGATGCAGGTTCCGCCCGCAGCCCTGCCTTGCGCAGCGCGGCTTCGGCCTCGGTCCATGCGATCTCGTGCGGCAGGCGGTGGGACGATGCGGCGAGTGCGGCGACCGCCCCGGCGGCCTCGCCCATGGCGACGGCATTGCCCGTGACGCGATAGCTCGCGTGGGCCATGAAATCTCCGCTGATGCAGCGCCCGGCCATCATCAGGCCGTCGACGTCCTGCGCGATCAACGCCCGTAGCGGGATGTCGTACGGCTTGAACTTGAGGTCGCCGTGCGAGATCGGTTCGGCCTGGTTCTTTTCGCGCGTCGGGGCATGGATGTCGACCGGAAACGTCACGCGGGCCACGGCATCCGCATGCCGGGCGCCGGCCGCGAGATCTGCGCGCGTCACCGTGAAGCGTCCGCGGATTCGTCGCCCGTCGCGGATGCCGATCTGCTCGGCCGTTGCGACCACCTGGAAGCCCTCCCAGACCCCGCCGAGGGCGCGCAAGGCGGCGGCGACACGGTGCACCTCGGCCCGGGCGCGCAGCGTGGCCGCGGTCACCTGGGCGGCATCGGTGGGCAGCACGCCGTACTCGTGGTTGATCATGAAGGTCAGCAGGTTTCCGCGCGCCTGGAAGAGCGTCGGATGGCCATAGGAGGTCTCGACACCTGCCCGCTGGATCTCGGCCCGGAATCGTTCGACGGCCGGAATATGGATCGAGTTGCCCTCGTGGAATGAGATGAACTCCTTCAGGGCGGCGGCGTCCTTCACGGCAACCAGGGCATTGAGTGTCATGGGCTGGCATCCGCAATCGGCGCCTGTGCCGCCGCGGCCGATCTCCCACGTGCAGCCTGCAAGGGCACCGAGATCGCCGTCGCCGGTGGCATCGATGAACACCGGCGCCTGCCAAACTTCGCGGCCCGATTTCGACTCCGTCACGACCTTCGCGATCCGGCGGTCCTCGCGATAGGCGGCCGTGACGGACGTCTGCAGATGGATGGTGACCCCGGCCGCGAGGCAGAGTTCCTCCAGCAGAAATTTCATGTCCTCCGGGTGATAGACGAACATGCTCGGACGGACGACCGTCCGGGCCTTGCGCTCGTCGAGTCTTGCCGCGATTTCCTTCGTCAGACCGGGCTTGTCGAAATCGAAGATGAACGTCAGCAGCCCCGAGGTCCAGACGCCGCCGAGGGCGCCCTGCAACTCGAAAAGGCGCACTCGCGCCCCGCAGCGGGCGGCGGACAAGGCGGCGGCCACGCCGGCGGGGCCGGCGCCGCAGACGATCACATCCGAGCCGTCCCGTACCGGCAGGTCGCGCGCGGGCTCGCAGAACATGCCCGGAGCCGGCGCGGGGGTGGCGGCAGCCCGTACAGGTCGCGCGGCGAATCCGGCGGCGGCTCCCAGCGAGGCGGCGAGGAATCCGCGGCGGCTCGGGTGGGAAGGCGGGAATGGCCTCGGAACGGGGGATGGGTTCATGGAATGCGCGCCCTCGCTTCGCGGACGATGGTGGACGGAACCGTGGCCCGATAGGCGTCGGTGCGGAGCCCCATGGATTCGAAGGGAATCGGCTCGGGGCCCAGGCAGGAGGGCGGTCGCTCGCCGGGTCGGAGAGCGAAGTCGCCGCGGGAGGCATCCACGTAGGGCGAATCGGCGGCGCCCCTCACGGCATTCGCGGCGAGATCGTTGGGTCCCGGCGGGCGGGACGTCAGGCGGTCGCAGGCGATGAGGCAGTTGCGCCAGATGTGGTTGGCGTTGGCGTCCCCGGCGAGCCGGGCCAGCGCGGGGAAGCGGGCCGTGTGAAGGACAGGATCGATCTCGCGGGTCTGGAGGGATTTCGCGACATGCTCGCGCCATCGTGCCTCGCTCCAGGGGGAAAGGCTGACGGCGGAAAGGCTGTGCGAGACGACGTTCGCATCGACCTGGTTGTCTTTCCCGCCGTGGATCTGGACCGCGCCGAACCAGCCGGTTCCCGCGCCGCAGCGGTGAAAGATGTTGCCATGGATCACGACGCCGGAGATGGCGTCGTCGAGCCGGATCGCGGCGCGGCCGACGCGTGCGGTCGCGTCCGACGAAGCCAGGTTCCCGATGTGATGCCAGTAATTGTGCAGGAACACGTTTCCGCGGAACGTCGGGTCGCCGAACATGTCGATGCCGCCCTGATCGTCCGACTCGGTCACCACGTCGAACACTTCGTTCATCTCGACGAGATGGTTGTCGCCCGAGATCCGGAATGCGCTGCTTGCGACATCATGGACCAGGTTGTGGGCAATGCGGTTTCCGACACCCGAGAGCAGGACCGCGGGCGTGTAGGTGTGGTGGAGACGGGAAAGGTGGTGGATGTGGCAGTTCTCGACGGCATGTCCGCCGGGCTGAAGAGTCTTGCGGCTCCCGCCGCCGATCGAGATGCCCCCGCGGCCGAGGCTGAATACGTCGCAGGATCGGATCGTGTTCGAAACGCCGCCCTCCATGCGGATGCCGTCGCCCGCAAAATGCCGCACGGTGCAGCCGGCCATGACGCAGTTCGTGGCGCGGGTCACGACGACGGCATCGGCCGCGCCGTATTGCCATGTGAGATTCACGAAGGCCACGTGGGCGATGCCCTGTGCGCGCAGCATCGGCGCGTCGAACCGGGAGAGGACGACCTCGGCGGCGGCGGGATCGGATGGAGGCAGGAACCGCAGCCGCAACGCGGTCGGATCGAGGCTCCATTCGCCCGGGCGATCGATTTCGGCGGCGAGATTGACCGCACACCAGGCTCCGCCCGGACGAAAGCCGTAGCGATGCCATGGCTTCGCGAGCGTGATCCGCCGCGTGGAGGGATCGATGGACTCGATGCGCTCGTAGGAATCCGCCCAGGTCCAGAACCAGTATCCATAAAGCAGGCCGTGATCCTCGCCGGTCCAGCGCGAGGGACGTTCGCCGTCATACGACAGGATGCCCTCGGCGCATCCCTGGATGCCGTGCGCCTCTTTCACCGTGGCGCCGTGGATGGAGGCCACGGTCTCGAAGCCCCGGTTGGGCCAGCGGGAGAGGGGCATGGCCAGGCCGTTGAAGAAGAGTTCCGGTGTCGGCTCGGTTTTGAAGCCGCGGCCGGCCGCATAGCCGCCGAGGACGAGCGGAGGGAGGTTTGTGACGCCCAGGGCCCGGAGGTTCGTCTCCACGATCCGGTCGCGCGATTCGGAGGGGAGGCGAGTGCGCAGGGCGGCGTCCGCGACGGGACCGAAGCCGGTCAGCCTCACGCCGCCGTCGAATTCCGGCGGCCGTGCTGGATCGGCCGCGCGGTAGACAACCGGCGCGCCGGGCGCACCGGAATCCGCGGGGGTCAACTCGAACGTCGCCGCCACCGCGTAGCGGCCGGGTGCGATCTCGACGGCAACTCCGCCCCGGGGCAGCCCGCCCTCGCGGCGCAGCGTGCGGATTGCGTCACGAGCCCCCTCCAGCGTCGCCAGAGGCTGCTCGCTCGTGCCGGGATGGGTGTCGTCGCCCCGGGGCGCGACGTGAAGCACGAGGCCGGGCCTGGGGAAGGCCGGTTCGGGTGCCAGACGCGAACCTGCTGCCCCGGAGGCGTCGCGCAGGACATCGAGGGCGCGGCGCGCCTCGTCCCGATGCGCTTCGAAGGCCGTCGCGTCCGCGGCGACGACCTGCAGCGCGGCCGTCGCTCCGGCCGTCTCGCCGGCTTCGAGCGCGAGTCGGGCCAGCGCCAGGCGGGCGATGGCGGCGTGAGGATGAGCGAGGTGCGGGAATGCAAGGATCTCCTCGTAGCGCTTCCGGGCTTCCGGGGCCCGGCCCGCGTCGACGGCCGCCTGGGCGCGGAGGAGAAGGATGTTCAGACGGTCGGACGGAGTGGCGCCCGGAAGAGCGGCCGCGTATTCAAGTGCCCGCGGCGGCAGGGAAGCGCCGGGTTTCGAGCGCACGAGGGACAGGAGGGCGGTTGCGGCGTCCTCGCGCTGAGGATCTGGAAGCCCCGGCATCTCGATCAGGGCCATCAGACCGTCGGCGGATCCGGATGTGTCGCCACCCAGGCGGGCGGCCTCGACGGCAAGACGGAGTGCGGCGGCCTGAAAGCGGGGATCGAGGCCGCGCGCGGCACGGACGCAACGGGCCGCCGCATCGGCGGCGCCCAGGGTATTCGAAGCGGCCAGGGCCTCCATGGCGTCGTCGACGGCCAGCACGAATCCGGCGGTGGCCGGCGCGCCCGGCACCGTCAGTCGGAGGATTTCGGACGGCGACAGCGCCCGGCTGAAGATCATGCATTCGTCGATGGCCATCTCCAGCGATCCGACGCCGGCATTGGCGAAGCCGATGCGGAGTACATCCTGTGCGGGCTTCGTATACGGATCGGTGAAGGCGCGGCGGCCGGCGAGGGCGCCGTCGACGTAGAGCCGCATCTCCCGTCCGTCCCATGACGCGGCGATATGCCGCCACGTGCGGAGGGGCACAGGATCCGAAGTGATCGTGAGAGAGTTCGGCGGAGTGGGGCGGCCGATGGAGAATGAGAGTGTCCGGCGAACGGTGTCGACCGTGATTCGCCATCCGTCGGAGTATCCGCTGCCCACCGCTGCGAGGGTTCCGTTCGATGTCCCGGCGTTGCCGAAGAGGCCGCCCTGGCCCCGTACGTTCGCCCATAGCGCGGCGGTGAACCCGCCCGGGACGGCACCGGGCCCGGGCGCCGCCAGGCAGGCGCGGTCCAGGTGGGCGGCGCCCCGTCCGGGCTCCCGGCCCTCCGCCGTGCGGGCTGACTCGGCCGGTTTGTCCCGGGTGCGGACCGGCTGCAGAACCAGCGGCCCGCCGACCTGTGCGCGGTCGACGACCTGGGTGCAGCCGGGACCGTAGGCCTCAAACGTATAGTGGCGTGCCAGTCCGCCGATCGGAGCCGCCGGCTCCGGGGCGCGGCACGACGCCGCCATTACGGTCAGGACCGCGACCGCAGCGGCGGCCGGCGGGATCGTCCAGCGCCTGCCGTCGTCGCGCATGGCGGGCTACCTCCTTGCCGACATCAGGAGGGATTTCAGATCCTCCAGCTCGGCTTGGAGATCCTCCTCGTGTTCCACCTCGTCCTGCAGGATCTGGAGGAGGGTGTTGTAGGTCACGGGATCCTTC
>CAYXFW010000071.1:0-9459 GCA_964464305.1 uncultured Verrucomicrobiota bacterium | reverse complement strand
CGCGCCGGCGCCTCCGCCGTCGTCACCTACTTCGCGCCGCAGGCGCTGGGGTGGCTGTAGAACTTCGCATCTGCCGGGGGAGCTGCCGAGCCCGAAGGCGCCGGGCGGCGCGTTTGACACGAAGCTCGTGTTACACTAGGTTCGTGTCGTATGAAGAATGTGACCATTACCCTTCCCGAGGCCGCCGCGCAGTGGGCGCGGGTCTGGGCGGCGCGCAACGGGACCAGCGTCTCGCGGATGGTGGGAGACCTCCTGCGTCTCCGGATGGAGCAGGAAGGGGACTACGAAGCGGCGATGCGCGGATTCCTCGGGGAGAAGCCCCGCCGCCTCAAATCGGCCGGCGGCTATCCGCGACGGGGCGATCTCTATGAACGCGCTGTGCTTCGTTGATGCCAACGTTCTGGTCTACGGGCGCGATGCTTCGGAAGCCGGGAAGCAGCCCGTTGCAAAACTGTGGATGCAGCGCCTCTGGGAGGAGCGGGCGGGGCGCACCGGGATTCAGGTTCTGAACGAGTACTTCGTGACCGTCACCACGCGGCTGAAGCCAGGCCTCCCCGCCGTGGACGCATGGCGCGATGTCACCCGCCTCTTTGCGTGGAATCCGACCCCGTTGGATCGCCACGTTCTGGCCCGGGCGCGGGAGATCCAGGTTCGATTCCGCCTTTCGTGGTGGGATTCGCTGATCGTGGCGGCAGCGGGCGTGTCCGGATGCAGCCATCTGCTCACCGAAGACCTGCAGGATGGACAGAACCTGGAAGGCGTCCTCGTGGTTAATCCCTTTCGACACAGCCCCGATGAGTTGTCGTAACCCACCCCGGAGACGCACCCCGTGACCCACTCCCCCTCCCTCCGTGCCCGCGCCGAGGCTGTCATGCCCGGCGGGGTGAACAGCCCGGTGCGCGCGTTCCGCTCGGTCGGCGGCGAGCCGATCTACGCGCGGCGCGCCGAGGGCGCGATCCTGGAAACCGTGGATGGCCGCCGGCTGACCGACTTCTGTATGTCGTTCGGTCCGCTGATCCTGGGCCATGCGCATCCGGACGTGACGCGCGCGATCGCCGGGGCGGCGGCGCGCGGCACGAGCTACGCCGTCACGACCGAGGCCGAGGTCGAGATGGCGGAGACGATCCGCGACGCCATTCCGTCGGTGGAGAAGGTCCGCCTGATGAGTTCCGGCACCGAGGCCTGCATGACGGCCGTCCGCCTCGCCCGCGGCGCGACGGGCCGGAACAAGATCCTCAAGTTCAGCGGCTGCTACCACGGCCATGCGGACGGCCTTCTGGTCCGCGCCGGAAGCGGCGTCGCGGGCCTCGCCGCCGCGACCTCCGCGGGGATTCCGGCCTCGTACGTGGAGCACACGCTCGTCGCGCGCTATAACCACATCGACGACGTCGAGCGCATCGTCGCGGAATTCGGCACGGACCTGGCCGCGATCATCGTCGAGCCCGTCGCCGCGAACGTGGGCCTGCTCCGGCCTCGCAAGGGCTTCCTGCGCGAAGTGCGCGATCTCGCCGCCCGTTGCGGCGCATTGCTGATCTTCGACGAGGTCATCACGGGCTTCCGGCTCACGTTCGGCAGCTACCAGACCGTCTGTCAGTGCGGCCTGCGGCCCGACCTGGTCTGTCTCGGCAAGATCATCGGCGGCGGGCTGCCGGTCGGCGCGCTCGGCGGCCGCGCGGAGCTGATGGACCGGCTGGCGCCGTTGGGCCCGGTCTACCAGGCGGGCACGCTCAGCGGAAACCCGGTCTCTGTCGCGGCCGGTCTCGCCGCGCTGCGCCGTCTGAAGGCCGATGCGCCCTATGACGCGCTGGCGCGCCGGACAGAGGCCTATGTCGGCCGCATCGCGGAGGCGGCGAAGAAGGCGGGCGTCGTCGTGCAGATCCCGACGATCGGCAGTATCTTCTCGCTGTTCTTTATGGACCGGACCCCGGAATCGTTCGAGGACATCCAGCAGACGAACGCTGAACGCTACAAGGCGCTTTTCCATTCGTTGCTGAAGGACGGGGTCTACCTGCCGCCATCGCCGTTCGAGGTCTCGTTCCTTTCCACGGCGCACGACGACGCGCTGCTCGCGGGCACGTTGCCCGCGTGGGATCGCGCGTTCGTCGCGGCGGCGCGGGCGGGATGACGCGATAGACCCGTGGTCTTCTGTAGCCGCGACCGCGGATCGCGGTAGTGCGTGCGGGACGCATGACCGCCGGGACCGCCGGTCCCGGCTGCAGAAGATGGCGCAAGGGGATGGACGACTGCAACGGGGCGGTCGCAGTGGACAACGACCCGGGGGACCGACACGATGGCGCATGACACGAGAGACGAAGCGGCTGTTCCGGACCTGCGCGAGCGCGGACGGACAGCCGACGGCCAGCCGGCGTTCAGCGACCGGCGCCTGTGGATCCAGCTGCTCGCGTTCGACGGCGCGGCCGATCCCGGCCCGCTGGCCCGGGCACTTGGCGGCGCGCCTGTACGCGGCGCCCTGTATGCCGACGTGAACCATCCGCGCGGCGTCGGCCTCGCCGTCGCGCACGAGGATCCCGGGTACTTCGCCGGCCCCCTGCGGAACTTCCTGAACCGCCCGCCGTTCGACGCGCTGACCCTGCGGCCGGAATTCACCATGCTCGGACGCACGTATGCGCTCGGCTACGAGCCGGACCTCGAACGCGTGCTCCTGGCGCGCCCCGTCGAACGCCTGTGCAACCCGGCCTGGCCGTGGGCGGTGTGGTACCCGGTGCGGCGAGCCGGCGCCTTCGAGACGCTGACCCCCGCCGAGCAGCGGGAGATCCTGATGGAGCACGCCGGCCTTGGCGCGGCGTGGTCGAAGGGCGGGCATGCTTACGACATCCGGCTCGCGTGCCACGGCACGGACCGGGCGGACAACGACTTCGTCCTCGGCCTCGTGGGCCCGAATCTGCACCCTCTCTCCGCCATGGTGCAGGCAATGCGGCGCACGAAGCAGACCTCGCGCTACCTCGACAACCTCGGTCCGTTCTTCGTCGGCCGCGCCGTGTGGCAGTCGCCCCCCGCATGAACGGCGCGTCCTCCAGCGACCTGCGCGCCGCTCGGTTCCTCCGCGCCTGCCGCCGCGAGCCGGTCGACCGCACGCCGATATGGCTGATGCGGCAGGCGGGACGCTACATGCCGGAGTACCGCGCCCTGCGGCAGCGCCACGGTATGCTCGATCTCGTCCGGACGCCGGAACTGGCCGCGCAGATCACGCTGCAGCCGGTCGATGCCTTCGAAATCGACGCCGCGATCGTCTTTGCGGACATCCTGCCCATCCTCGACGGCATGGGCCTCGGCCTCGAGTTCGTCGCCGGCGAGGGACCGCATATCCTCCGTCCTGTGCGTGCCGCGGCGGATGTCGACCGGATTGTCGTGCGCCCTCCGGAGGAGACCCTCGGCTTCACGCTCGAGGCCGTGCGCCTCGCGCGCCGCGCCCTGGCCGGCCGCGTGCCGCTGATCGGCTTCTCCGGCGCGCCGTTCACGCTCGCGTGCTACGCGATCGAGGGCGGATCGTCGCCCGACTTCCCGCTGACCCGGCGCTTCCTCCGCGAGCAACCCGCCGCATGGGCCGCGTTGATGGGGAAGCTCGCCGAAGCCGCCGGCGACTACCTCGCCGCCCAGGTGCGCGCGGGCGCACAGGCGGTGCAGATGTTCGACTCGTGGGCCGGACGTCTGACGGCGGACGAGTACCGCGCCGCCGTGCTGCCGTTCAGCACGGAGGCGCTCCGCCGCGCGACGGCGGGCGGCGATGTGCCGGTCATCCATTTCGCCACTCAATCGGCCCACCTGCTGCCGCTCCTGCGCGAGGCCGGCGGCACGGTCTTCGGCGTCGGCAGCGACATCGCGATCGACGAGGCCTGGCGCCGGCTTGGGGACGGCGTCGCCGTTCAGGGCAATCTCGACCCCGACACGCTGCTCGGCCCGGAGAACGAGATGCAGCGCCAGGCGAAGGACATCCTCTCCCGCGTCGCCGGCCGCCCCGGCCATATCTTCAACCTCGCGCACGGCGTGAAAAAGGAAACCGACCCCGCCCGCGTGCGGGCGCTGGTTGGTTTCGTTCACGGCCGGGCCGGATGAAGACGGATGATCCCGGGCCGTACTTGGGGTCTCCCTTGGAACGCGGCGGATTCCGGCTTACTGTAGTCGGCCATGACTCACCCGGCGGTTCTGCTGATGGCCTATGGGACCGTGTCGTCGATGGACGACATGGCCGCCTACCTTCTCGACATCCGCGAGGGGCGCCCGCCGTCGCCCGGGCTGGTCCTTGAAATGCAGCGCCGCTATGAGGCGATCGGCGGATCGCCGCTGCTCCGCCTCGCCGAGGCGCAGGCTCGCGCCCTGGAGGCGGAGCTGGCCCGGCGCGGCCGGCCGGCGCCCGTGTTCACCGGCATGCGGCACTGGGCCCCGCGCATCCGCGACGCCGTGGCGACGATGAAAGCGGCCGGCGTGACGGAGGCGGTTGCGCTCGTCCTCGCGCCGCATTTCTCGTCGCTCAGCATCGGCCGGTACCGCAAGCGGCTCGACGAGGCCCTCGCGGAAACGGGCGCGCAGATCCGCTTCCGCGTCGTCGAGAGCTGGTGGGAACAGCCCCGGTTGTTCGAGGCCTTTGAGCGGCGCATCCGCGACGCCCTGGTGCGATGGGAGGGCGCCCCGCCGGCGAAGACGCGCGTCCTGTTCTCCGCCCACAGCCTTCCCGCGCGCATCAAGGCCATGGGGGATCCGTACGAGGATCAGTTGCTTGCCCACGCGAAGGCGCTGGCGCAGCGGGTCGGCCTCGCCGACTGGATGTTCGTCTTCCAGAGCGCCGGCGCCAGCCCGGAGCCGTGGCTGGGACCCGCCATCGAGGACGTGATCCCGCGCCTCGCCGCGGAGGGCTACCGCCGCCTGCTGGTCGTTCCGACCGGCTTCGTCTGCGACCACGTCGAGATTCTTTACGACCTCGACCTCGAGGCGAAGGCCCTCGCCGCCGAACACGGCATCGAACTCGCGCGGACCGAGTCCATGAATACGTTTCCCCCCTTCATCGCCGCGCTGGCGGACACCGCAGAATCGGCGGCCTCCGATAGGCTTGGGACGGAGCGAGCCGCACCGGAGCACGGCTTCCAATGGCACACCGTCAAGGGCCGCCGTCCTCCCGCGGTGTCCCCGGATGGTCGCGATGCCACGATCGAGTTTATGGAGGGTCGCGGATGATCGCAGCATCCTTCGACCGCGACTTCCGTCGTATCCCGGGAATCCGCATCGTGAAGCCGGAGACGCTGCTGTGAGCGCAGGCGACAGGAGAAGTCGAACCGCGCCGGGGTGGCCCTCGTGACCCGCATTGCCGTCATCGGCGGGGGGATCGCGGGACTCGCGGCCGCCTATGCTGCGGGCCGGCGCGCGAGGGAGGCCGGCCGGCCCGTCGAGATCGCGCTGTTCGAGCGCGACGCGCGGCTGGGCGGGAAGATCCTGACGCAGCGGGCGGGCGGTTTCATCGTCGAAGGCGGCCCGGATTCCTTCATCAACCAGAAACCGCACGGCCTCCAGTTGTGCCGCGAGCTGGGGCTCGGCGGCGAGCTGATGCCGTCGAACGACGCCACCTACAAGACGCGGCTCCTGCGCAAGGGCCGGCTGCTGGCCTACCCCGAGGGCTTCCGGCTCGCGGTGCCGACGAAGATCTGGCCCTTCGTCACGTCGCTCCTGATCTCGCCGCTGGGCAAGCTGCGGATGGGGCTCGATCTCTTCCTGCCCGCGCGCGCCTCGACGGCGGACGAGAGCCTTGCCGATTTCATCACGCGCCGCCTCGGCCGCGAGGCGCTTGACCGGATCGCCGGGCCGATCATGTCGGGCATCTTCGTGGCCGATCCCGAGAAGATGAGCGTCCAGAGCACCTTCCCGATGTTCGTCGAGCTGGAGCGGAAGTACGGCAGCCTCACCCGCGGCATCCGCATCGCAAGAAAGAAGGCGGCCGCGCACGGAACCGGCGCCGCCTCCAGTGTGTTCACCGGGCTCCGGCCCGGCATGGACGCCCTGGTTGTCGCCCTCGCCTCGCGGATCGGCGCGGACGCGCGAACCGGGACCACGGTGCGCGCGCTGCGGCGGACGGCCGGCGGGTTCGAGTTGACACTCGATCCCGGCGGAGCGTTTGCGGCGGACCGTGTGATCCTCGCCGCGCCGGCCTACGCCGCCGCGGACCTTGTCGCAGAGATCCACCCGACTCTCGCCGCGGCGCTGCGCGGCATCCGGTACGTCTCCTCGGCCACCGTCAGCATGTCCTTCCGGCGGGAGGACGCCGCCGAATGCCCGGATGGCGGCGGATTCGGTTTCGTCGTGCCCCGCACCGAACCCGCGCAGTTGCTGGCGTTCACGTGGTCCTCGCGCAAGTTCGACGGCCGCGCGCCGGAGGGGCGGCACTTGGTGCGCGCCTTCATCGGCGGCTCCCGGCACGAGGAGCTGGCGGGCCTGCCGGAGGACGAGTTGATTCGGATCACCCGCGGGGAGATCGGACGCATCCTCCGCCTGCGCGCCGAGCCGGAGTCGGTCTGGGTCAGCCAGTGGCCCAAGGGCAACCCGCAGTTCGACGTCGGCCACCTCGACCGCGTCGGCGAGATGGAGCGGATGGCCGCGGAGATCCCCGGTCTCCATCTGGCCGGCAGCGCCTACCGCGGCGTCGGCATCCCCGACTGCATCAAGAGCGCCCAGGCCGCCGTCGATGCCGCGTTCGGGACGTGAAACCGCACCGTTTGTGTGGCATGGTGATCCCATGCACAAACACGGCGGACATCCGGCGATGCGGGTCGACTTCGAGAAGGCCCCGTTTCTTCTCATCTGGGAGGTCACGCGCGCCTGCGCGCTCGCGTGCCGCCATTGCCGGGCCTCGGCGGAGGACCGGCGCGACCCGCGCGAGCTGACGACGGAAGAGGGCTTCCGCCTTCTCGACGACACCGCCGCGATGGGGACGCCGATCGTCATCCTCACCGGCGGCGATCCCCTGCAGCGCGAGGATCTCGACGATCTCATCCGGCACGGCAAGTCGATCGGCCTGCGCATGGGGACCATTCCGGCCGAGACGCCGCGGCTCACGCGCGACCGCGTGTTTGCGCTCAAGGCCGCCGGCCTCGACCAGATGGCGTTAAGCCTCGACGGCAGCACCGCGGCGATCCACGACGGGTTTCGCAAGGTGGACGGTTGCTTCGATCTTGCGATGCAGGCCGCCGGCTGGGCGCGCGAGGCCGGTCTGCCGTTGCAGATCAATACCGCCTTCTGCGCCTTGAACCTGGCGGACTTCGACGCCATCGCGGCGCTCGTCGAGCGCCTCGGCGTGGTCTTCTGGGAGGTCTTCTTCCTCGTGCCCACCGGGCGTGGCTCGGAGCTCGAGGGCTGCACGGCCGGCCAATACGAGGCGCTGTTCGCGAAACTCCACGCCCTCGCGTCGCGCGTGCCCTTCGTGATCAAGATCACTGAGGCGCCGCACTACCGGCGCTTCGTGCTGCAACGGGAGGGCGCCGGCTCGTCCGTGCAGGCCCACCGCGGCGAGCGGCTGCTCTCGCGTCCCGACGGCCCCCGCCACAGCCTGGGCCTCTCCCCGATGCCGGTGAACGCCGGCAAGGGGTTCTGCTTCGTGGACCACACCGGCGAGGTTCAGCCGAGCGGATTTCTCGTGCTCTCCGCCGGCAACATCCGCACCACCCCGATCGCGGAGCTCTACCGCGACTCCGATCTCTTCCGCTCCCTGCGCGATCCGTCCCGACTCAAGGGCCGCTGCGGCATCTGCGAGTACCGCGATGTCTGCGGCGGCTCCCGATCCCGAGCCCACGCCCTCACCGGCGACCCCTTCGCCGAGGATCCCTGCTGCTCCTACCAGCCCGGCCACATCTGAACCTGGGCGAGCCGCCCGCGCGGATTGCGGTTCTTTTCTTCCCCGCAGTTCCGTCTTTCGGGTTTCAGGTCTCATCCCTCATCCCCTTTCCATCCCGCAGATTTCGTGATCCTGTCCTCCTCTTACTCTCACTCTTACTCTTGCTCTCCGCGGCCTTGCGCCTTCGCGTACCCATCCTTCGTGATTCTGCGGTTCAGTATTCGTGTGGCGGAACTTTCGGCAGAGCCACTGCGGCTTCACGGCGCCATCACCGCAGGCGGAGTCTTCCTCGATCATGAGGCAGACCGCCCGGTTGTCTTGGAGGACATCGAGGTCTGGTTCCATCATGGCCGAAGTTATGCGGGAAAAGCAGACATGCTGTTTCCCAGCCCGGCGGCGCAGGACACGGCGATTTGGCGGCTGTACCGCAATTCACGGCCCGCAGGGACCGTCAAAGAGGTGTTCGTCAACAACAGCCTGTTCTTTGCCGGTGACGACAAGGAAGAGAAGTGCGGCCTCGAAAACGTAAGGGCCTGGGCACGTATGGTGAATTCCGAGCACTTGCCCGGGGCCCTGTATGCCTTCCGCCGGTCGGACGCCTGGATCTTCGGGTTCAAATCGGAAAATGCGGATCGGCTCTTTCAGGCGGATGACCATACGCGTCTCGAGGTGCTCGGCGGCTGTTTTCTGAATTGGGCGCCCCAAAAGGGGCCTGCGATCGTCTCTCGCGACTCGCGTGTGTTTGCCGTGTGCTACATGTGGTCGAAACTTCCCGAGACGATGTTGCGGGAGGAGGCCAACGGCGTTGTCGGCACCTTGCCTGCCACTCGCTTCCCGCTGCTCGGCAACAGCGCCATTGTTTTCATGCAATGACAGGAACGAGAGCTCAGTTCCTCCCGCGGACTCGCCCCCATCTTCCCCGAGAAAGGGTACGTCGACGCCTTCGGGAGACGGAGTGAGCGGAGACGGGCTTGCCTATCCGCCGCATTCCATGCACCCTCTCCTGCATGAAGATGCTGCCTCAGACCGGTCCCGCCTGGCATGCACCCGTACCCATGGAAGAGCGATTCTGGATCGGACTCATCGTAGCCACCGGACTGGCTGTCGGCGTAGGCATGAATCCATCGGCTTATGCCGACAATACCGTGCTGGATTTCGGTGCTGTCAGCGGCTCTGCGCTCGTGCCGTATTCTCCCTCCCTCAACCCCGCGCAGATTACGGTTGAGACGTGGTTTCTCGCCAGCAGCTTCTATGGCGCTGGCTCAGACCCCCTCGTTGACAAACCCTACTACTCCCATTCCTACCCATACTACCAATACGTCTTGGCAATCGTCGGTGACCAATATCCCAGTTCCCCGCGCTATGCCGGCTTCGGCGTCTCGATTGGCGGCAACATCCAAGGTGCCGGAGTGACGAATGCGTATACGGTCGGGCAATGGCATCACGTGGCCGGAACCTACGACGGGGAAACGATTTGCCTATACATCAACGGCAGCCTCGTCGCCTCCAATACCGCCCCCTCCGGATCCATCGACGCGTTCGTGACGGACCTGAATATCGCTTCCTACGGAAGTAATTTTCCCTCTTCTCCCACCCCCGTTGAACTTGAAGAACTTCGCATCTGG
>CAYXFW010000070.1:0-9532 GCA_964464305.1 uncultured Verrucomicrobiota bacterium | reverse complement strand
GATCTGGCGCCGGGCGGCACCGCGTTCCCTGAATTCGGAAGAGGTTGCGAACAGCGGCTCGCAAACCTGCGGACCCTCGTGGAGCGGGCCGACCGGCATGGAATCGGTATCTATCTCTACCTGAACGAACCGCGGGCGATGGCCGACGGCTTCTTCAGGGGCCGGCCGATGGTGGCCGGCGTCCGGGAGGGCGGACTGACCGCCCTCTGCACTTCCGTCCCCGAGGTCCGCCAGTGGATGGGGGACGCGGTGGAGCATGTGTTCCGCGAAGTGCCCGGTCTGGCCGGGATTTACACGATCACGGCATCCGAGAACCTGACGAGCTGTGCATCGCACGGCGCCTGGCGCGCGTGCACCCGCTGCCAGGCGCGCAGCGATGCGGACATCGTTGCGGAGGTGAACGCCGTCCTCGAGGCAGGCGTTCACCGGGCCAGCCGCACGGCCAGGGTTCTGGTCTCGGATTGGGGCTGGCGTCGACATGGCGATGCGCCGGACACGATCGCAAAGCTGCCCGGGGCGACCTGCCTGATGTCCGTCAGCGAATGGAATCTGCCGATCGAACGGGGCGGCGTGCGGAGCCTCGTCGGCGAGTACTCGATCTCGGCGGTCGGACCCGGTCCCCGGGCGCTTCGTCACTGGGCGCTGGCGCAAGCGGCGGGCCTGAAACGGGGGACAGAGATCCAGTTCAACAACACCTGCGAACTGGCAAGCATCCCCTACCTGCCGGTCATGGATCTTGTCGCCGAGCACTGCCTCAACCTGGCCCCCAGGAAACTGGACGCCCTGCTGATCGGCTGGACGATGGGCGGCTACCCATCGCCCAACTTCCGCCTCGCCCAGAAGATCGGCCAGGCGCCGGGAACGAATATCGATGCCCCGCTCGACGCGGTGGCCCATGAACGGTTCGGTCCCGCGGGCGCCCCCCATGCCCGCAAGGCGTGGACGTTGTTCAGCGACGGCTTCCGGCAATACCCCTTTCACACCAGCGTGGTGTACACCTCGCCGGTGCAGTGGGGTCCGGCGAATCCGCTCTATCCGACGAACACCGCGTACCGCGCAACGATGTGGGGGCTTCCGTACGACGATCTCGACAGTTGGCGCGGGCCGTATCCGCCCGATGTGTTCATCGCACAGTTCGAAAAGGTCGTGCTGGGTTGGCGGGCGGGGATCGCCGAATTGGCGCTGGCCGTGCGGAAGACGCCTGCGGATCGCCGGGCGGATGCCGAAGCCGATCTGCGCTTCGCCCGGGCCGCCGCCCTTCACTTCGAGTCGGTGGCCAACCAGGGCGCCTTTGTCCTCGCGCGGAACACCCTCGCCCAATCGGGCGCCGCATGTCCCGCCGAAGACCGGCACCGGTGGCGGAACGAGATGAAGCGGCGCTTGGAATCCGAGATTTCTCTCGCCCGGGAGCTCTACACGCTGGTCCAGCAGGACTCCCACATCGGCTTCGAGCCTTCCTGCCAGTACTTCTACCTGCCGCTGGACCTGGTCGAAAAAGTGGTCAACTGCCGATGGCTCCTGGAGCAGGCGGAGTTGTGACGGCGGTGGTTGCGGAGAGGGGACGAGGGTCGAGGGGCGAGGGGGACGGACGAGGGCCGAGATCCGAGGGCCGAGGTCCGGCGGAGACGGAGGGGTGGATGTGGCGGCGCGTCCCTCATGCCACGACAGCAGGCACCTTGCCCTGCTTCGCCGGAACGATTCAGCTGAAATCCGTTCACTTCCGATTTCGAACGACCGGCGTGTGCTTGCGGTGCGGAGCGATGCCAGCCACGACGCCGTGGTTCGGTCATCTTTCGTAGATGTCCCTGCGATGTCCGATTCTCAACACCAGAACTTGAGCGCCGAGGATGGCGAAGATGACCCGATAGTCTCCGACCCGGAGTTTGCGAAGACCGGAGAACTGGCCCTTCAACACGGGATACGAGTCGGCTCGCGCGGGAAGTTCCTTCTCGATCTTGTCGAGAATACGGCGGGCTTCGGCCTTGCCGAGACCGGCAAGGTCCTTTTTCACGCTCTTCTTGTACGCAATGTCAAAGGCCAAGGGACCTCCTCAGATCACGGCCGGAGACAACCGGGTCTCGCTGATCGCGCAGCCGATCCAGGGCAATCTGGACGTCTGCAAAGTCCTCGATGTAGGACTCCAGGGCCTTCTGGATGTGGAAGGACCGGGACCGTTCCGTCTCGTCCGCGATGTGGTCGATTTCCCGGGCCAAGGCATCGGGCAAGCGGATGGATATGGCCGTGCTCATGGGATCTCCTTCTGTATTGTTCTGTCATACAGTGTACACACCGCAGACGCCGCCGTCAACTGCCTCGCTCTTCATCTCCGGTCGGATCGGGACAGGGGGTCGCCTTGCGGCGCCGCTCCTCCCGTATCGCCGGGCGCATGGGTCGCGTACCCGGCGATTCCGTTGGTGAACTTCATGGATCAAGGGCACTCCCAACTGCATAAGCGGCGGATCCATAAGACACGCGCCCATTGCGGATGGAGGGCTTCGCAATCACGTGCCCGCCCGCCCCGCGCGCACCCCGCCTCATATCCGCTTCCTGTTCGTCGCCCCGCACCTTCGGGTTGCGCTTCCTTCAGACCCGGTCTCTCGACCGCAGCCCCTGCGCCCCCCCTCGTTCTTCGGATCCGCGTCTACCTGAACAGAGGTCTTCCACCTCCCAGCCATCGGACAGGTCCGGCACACACGCAAAGGTCAGCCACCGGGGCCAGCCGCCGCTGGCGTTCGATTCGTCGCTGGGCCAACCGGCTGGCCCCGGTTGGCTGCACCGTCTGGTTGGCGGCTTCTGTCGGAGAACTCGCGCATCCACGCCATGCTTTCAGCATAGAACGCATTGAATGCCGCAACCAGCGACCAAAGCGCGATGCCGTGGAACTGGACACTAGCCGAGAGCCTGTTTCGATCCAGGCTCAACGCGTACACCGACGGCTCATCTCTTCCTATTACGGTGAGGTCAGAGTTGACGAATGAGTGTTTGAAGGCGTTCGCGATGTCGTTCAACTGCTGGAATAGAACCTCGTGTCTTCTAAACGGCGCGAGCCTCTGACCAGGAGACTGCGCTAACACTGCACCAATGCAATCGACTCTGATCTGCTCGGGGTACTTTCCTGTGGCTTCCTTTTGCGAAAGGCACCAGATCAACGAAATAATCTCATCGGTGGCGCGTCGGATCAGGTAAACCGCCTGCTCGTTTGCATACGCGTGGCGCTGAAACGCATTCACAGACGGCAGCGGCTGGCGTGCTCTGTCCCAAAACGCCCAACTCTCACGAAGACGGCGGTTGGCTTCATCCAGCCTTTCACACAGCTTCATCAGTTTGAGCGACAGATTCCCGTAAGGAGAATCTGGAGGAAGCCAAAACCCCAGACGTGCATTGTAGGGCTCGTCCGGGCTCTTTCCGTTCTCTATCTGTGCGATATCCAAAGTTCACCGCCAACGCCCGGCGCCATGGTGGCGAGCTTGCGAGCCTACCATGCACGCCGTGGCTGGAAGTCATCTTCCTGAATTCCGCTCAAGGAGGTCCTTGAGTGCACGCAGGTCCTTCTCCACGGCCGCTTTGTCCTTGGCGAACTGCTCATCGGACATACCAGGTTGGCGAATCAACATGAAAAGGAACTCGCTGCCCTCTCCGTTTGGCACTACTCGCATCGGGTTGTGGACTGTGACGCCTGATCCCAACGTAACGTCGTGGTCCATCACGCCAAAGGCGTTCGGCTCGGCAAACTTCACCCGTACCTTGCCGAATGGAGCTTCCATGATCCATTCATCACCTTCTTTCCTGACCTCGGAGCCGGCCAGGCCCGCCGCCCAACGTGGGAGATTCCGAGGATCGGCGGCGAAGGCGTAGACTTCGGTCGGTCTGCGGTCAATGTATGTGCTGATATGCTGGACATCGCGCATGGCGTCCCCTTTCTTGCCTGCACAGCCTGCTAGGCCGACCCCCATCAGGGAGATAGCGATCAGAGCAAGCTGACATTTCATCTTCACTCCCAACATCGTATTGGCCGTCAAACATGGCACGGGCTGGGGACGTAGTTCCGTCGATTCCAAATATGTTGCCCTTGAGAATGCGTGGGTTACGTGAACAACTGATGCATAGCGTGGTATTGGTTTCGGCGTGATATGCGTCAACAGCCAGCCTGGATGCCTTCCCACCCGTATCTGCCGTGCCTCACGTCCAGCCCCCCCCCGCCGCCGGGGACTGACCGGCGGTCGGTTCGGGACGAGGTATACGCCCGGTGACGGATCGCGTGCAAGCGGTTTCCGCGAAGCGCGCAGAGATCGCAGAGGCGGGCGAGTTACCAGAGGTGGCGATTGGCGAAGGCGTGGCCGGAACCGTGTTTCAGGTATCGTTCGAGGGCCACAGCCCGTTCCCTGGCTTCGAGGGCAACATAGCCAACAAGTCGCCAAGGTTTGAACTTCGCAGTATGGGGATTTGCGCCCGAATTGTGGCTCGCCAGGCGCGCCCGAACGTCGTCGGTCAATCCGATGTATCGTTGTTGCGGCGCGGACTCGCTGCACAGGAGGTATACGTAGTGCACGTCCGGCCCTCCAACGGCTTGCCATGCGTAGCTCGGAGCCCGGCTTCGCCAAGGCTACGCAGGGCAGCCTTCGCTCGGCGCTTCGCGCCGAGCGAAGGCTGGTCGGGGCGGTGGGATTTGAACCCACGACCTTCTGGTCCCGAACCAGACGCGCTACCAGTCTGCGCTACGCCCCGATCAGAAAACGGGAGAGTGTAGCGAAAATCGTCGGAACCGCAAGAAAGAACGGTTCCGGATTCGCCACCGATGAAATTCCTGACCGCGAACCGCGGCGATCAGCGGCTCAGGCCGACGGCTGCGTTCTGCGGACCGTCGAAATCCTCGCCATTGAAGCCGTTCTCCGTCCAGTCCAGCGTCATGGAGTCGCCCCCGAATGTCCCGTTCGCCGACCCGTGGCCGGGCATGAGGAGGGTGATGGAGCCGCCGCTGACGGTCCCGGACAACGCCCCCGCCATGGTGCCCCGGCCGTCGCGCGTGATGCTGTAAGTGCCGGACACGGCGTTGCCGGTCTGGGCGATATTCAGCGTGAATTCACGGATCGGAACTCCCAGGAACACGTAGTTGCCCGTGCCCGTCCAAGTTCCCGCGGCCGATCCTCCTCCGCCGCCGCCATCGCCGTCGTCATCCCCGCCGCTGTCACAGGCGGTCATCGAGCATGCTACGAGCAGTCCGAGCACCAGTCCGAGCATCTTCTTCATGCGGCACTCTCCCGGCGCGGGGTTCGCCCGCGCGCGCAACCAGAAGCCGGGTTCCCGAAACCGGGACGTCTGTCCACAAGGTGTGACGGCAACCACGGCCTCCGCTCTCAAGTGTGCGCCCGGAACCGCGAAAAGCAAGCCGGAACGAGGGTCCTCAAATCCTCGGCCAAGACCCGATGATCGGGAACGGACGATGCTTCGAGTGCCTCCTGCACGGTGGAACACGGATTCCACGGATCCCACGGATGCCTTGTGAAGCAGAGCGTTCAGAGCATCTCCGAGCGAACCATCTTCGCATCCACCGCAGCTCCTCTGGGCGCGTTGCGTCTTTGTGTTGTTCCTGCCGGACCGGCTCAGGTCAACCGCGTCGTGCCGGGGATGGCGACGGGCTCCACGGGGAGCGGGCCCATTTCGTACCTGGCCGGACGCAGATCGAGCTGGGAGGCCTGCATGGCCCAGTCCCACTTCAGGGCGCGGCCGGTGTAGGCGCTCATGCGGCCGGCGATGCCGGTCAGGGTCGCCTCGGCGAGCCGGACACACTCGTTGATCGGCTTCCCCTCGCGGATCGAGCGGATCAGCGCGGCATGCATCTCGAGATCGCCGCTGGACGAGTCGCCCGCGAACTTCCACGGCTTCTCGCCCTCGATCTTCGCCATGCCGCGGTTGACCTCGGCCGTCCCCTTGGTGCCATGGATCACATTGCAGACGCGCGTGCTGACCCCCCGGATCTGCGTCGCCATGCCGAACATCGGCAACCCGTTGGCGTACTCGTAGCGCACGGCGAAGTGATCGAAGATGTTGCCGAACTGCGGGCCGACGCGCACCTGCCGGCCGCCGAGACCCTGGCAGACCACCGGGGTGCCGCCGGCGACCCAGTTGGCGACATCGAGGTTGTGGACGAGTTGCTCGACGTAGTGGTCGCCGGAGAGCCACGTGAAGAACGGCCAGCAGCGGACCTGCCATTCCATGTCGCTCCACTCGGTCTTGCGGTCGGCGTAGTGCCACAGCTCCATGTCGCCGATCCACAGTGCTTCGATGAGCGTCAGGTCGCCGATCTGGCCGTCGCGCAGCCGCTGGATCAGCTCCAGGTACTGCGGTGCGTAGCGTTGCTGCGTGCCGACGACGATCGAGCGTTTCTTCGCGTCCGCCTTGGCGGCCGTGTCGAGAAGCGACCGGATGCCGACCGGGTCCACCGCCCCGGGTTTCTCCATGAACAGGTGTTTGCCGGCCTCGATCGCGGCCGCGGCCATCGCGGGCCGGAAGCCCGGCGGGGTCATCAGCATCACCAAGTCGACGTCGTCGCGGGCCAGCACCTTCCGGTAGGCGTCGAAGCCCAGGTAGATGCTCTCCGGCGTGACCTTCACACGGTCCGGAACGCCCTTCTTCAGGCGGCCGAGCGTGGCATCGACCTTGTCCTGAAAGAGATCGGCCATGGCGACGAGTTCGACGCCCGGCGCGGACTTGAGGCAGCTCTCGACATCGAAGGCTCCCCGGTCGCCTGCGCCGACCGTGGCGATGCGAACTGCGTCCGACCCGGCCGCAAAGACACGCGGTGCGGCCGCGGCCAGCGTTGCGCCGGCGACGGCGGAGGTGCGGAGAAAGGCTCTGCGGGAAACGCTCGTCTCTTTCATGGCGTGCTCCTTCAACGGTGGCAACCGGTCCTGCGCCGCAGCGCCGCATGGGCGAACGGATGCGACACGGACAGGATGCCCCATTTGCCGCCGGCGATCAACGCCCGGGCGGCCGGCCGGCCGCGATGGAGCACGGCCGTCTTCCCACGTGCTCCGGGCCCCCGCCCCGGCGGATGGGCGGGGAGTGGGGGTTCTTGCAAGACATCTTGGAATCTGGGAGGGTTCCTGCGTGTGGCGGGCGTTCGCAGGCGCCGGTCGCGCGGAGGTCGATGCATGCACCCAACGTACCGGTGGCTTGGGGGACTTGGCGCCGCAGCCTCATTCATCTTGTCCCCGGGGTGTATCCACCCGACCCCGTCCCGGGATCCGGCGGTCGCCCGTGTGGAATCTCTGCTTGCCGGGGGGCGGCAGGGCGAGGCGGAGGCTTTCCTGGCGGACGCGGCGATGGAGCAACCCGAAAACGCCCGGCTCTGGTTCCTGCTGGGGGCCTGCGCCAGATCCCGCTTCGACGAGGAACGCGCGGCTCTCGTCTTTGACCACGTCGCCGCGCTCGCTCCCGAATCGAAGGAGGGCCTCTGCGCGGCGCTGGTCGCCCGGATGGACCGCGGCCGCGGGACCGCCCCATGCTTCGACGCCCTGCGGATCCTTGTGGAGGAGAACCCGGACGATCCCGTGCTCCGCTGGATGATCGCGGTCCAGTGTCGCGCGCAGGGCAGCGCCCATGAAGGCGTCCAGCACTACCGCCGGCTGGCGGCGCAGTGGATCCCCGGGCCGGTCCTTCTCCACCAGACCTACGCCAACCTGCTCGACGAGATCCGCGCGCCGGAACTGGCGCTCGTGGAGCGGAAGATCGCCGTGGACATGGAGCCCGCACCCTGGGCCATCGACGGCCTGGCCAGCACGCTCGTCGACCTCGGGCGTTTCGACGAGGCGGAAGCCCTCTACCGGCAGGTGCTCGAGGAGGCGCCCGACAATCTCCGGCACTGGCAGAACCTGGGATCCTGCCTTCTGCAGGCCGGGCGGTACGAGGCGTGCGCCGGCACCATGGAAGAGGCGAACCGTCGCTTCCCCGGACGGACGGAGATTCTGCGGCGCCGGGCGGAGGCCCTCGTGCGACTCGGCCGCATGGAGGAAGCGCACGCCCAATGTCTCGCCATCCTCGCGGACGATCCGCGCGACCCGTGGACGGTCAACACCCTCCAGTACCTGATCTGGCAGGTCAACCGGAACGAACGGGGGCAACCGACCTTCCCTCTCACCCTCGTCGCGGAACTGACCCAGACTCCGAACGTGCCGGAGCTCGTCCGCGAGGCGGGCCGGTATCTGATCGACGCCGCCTCCGCCGGCGACCGCGCCGGCGTTTCCGCCCTGCTCGCATGGGGCGTGGACATCTCCGTGACGAACGGCCACGGCTGCACCGCTCTCCACCACGCCGCCGAGTACGGCCACCCGGACATCGTGCGCGACCTTCTCAAGGCCGGCGCGAAACACGAGGCGCGGAACATCTGGCGGCAAACGCCCCTCTACACGATCACGCAGCGGATGAACCCCCGTACTCTCGAGTGCGCGCGGCTCTTGCTCGAGGCCGGCGCCGACCCGAACACCGCGTCCGCCTCGGGCTCGGCCCTGCGGTATGCGATCGCAAACCGGCTCGACGACCTCGCCGCGCTCCTGCTGAAGGCGGGCGGCTCGGCCGACGGCCCGCGAACCCCGGAGGGCGCCACGCCGCTGGCCCGCGCCTGCGGGCAATCCGAGGTGAAGCCCGCATCCTGGCTTCTGGAACACGGGGCCGATCCCAACGCGAGGGACCTGCAAGGGCGGACTCCGCTCATGCACGCGGTCCTGTGTCCGATGCTGGCCTCGCCGGCCGGATGGTCGCCGGTCCTGATCTCCCGGCTTCTCGATGCGAAGGCGGACCCCAATCTCGAGGACAAGAGCGGCGCGACGGCTCTGGACTGGGCGGCAATCGTGGGTCACGAGGAGGCCGTCGAAATACTCACGCGCCGCGGCGCCGCACGAGCGAAGCCCAGGTTTCCGCGGTGGCAGACCGTCCGGGAACTTTCGGCCGAGGAGGCCTTCGCCGCGGCGTGCGAGGCACCCCTCCTCTGCGCGTTCGGCGGCGACCTCGGGATGCCCGGCGGACTTGCGTCCCGGTTCGCGGCCGCGCGCCAGTTGAAAGATCGATGGGGCTGCGGCGATATCGGAGCCCTGCTCAAGCGGATCGACTCCCCGTGGGCCTCCCCCGCAGGTGCCGTAAGCGGGCGCGACGGCGCGGTCGATGCCCGCACGGATCCGGCCGGGTGGGTGCTGGCATCCGCGGTGCGGAACTTTCGGACAAGCGGTCTCCCCGGGCGCCGCGACGCGCGGATCCCGGACGATCCCGCCATGCTGCAGCTTGCCTGGAAGAACGCCGAGTCCATTCATCTCGTCGCCCTCGGCCGGACCGCGGGGTGGATCCCGCCGGAAACTGCGACGCAGCGGATCGCCAAGGCGCAGGCCGACCTGCGCGCGGCCTTCGATTCCTGGGCCGGCTTCGCCGGGGCGATCGAGGCGGGCCAGCGGCTGTATGACCCGCAGGAAACGTACCGGTACCGGCCGATCTTCGCCCGCCTGGGCGACCGGGACGACCCCAACAACCCTTGGACCCGAGTCGC
>CAYXFW010000069.1:0-9657 GCA_964464305.1 uncultured Verrucomicrobiota bacterium | reverse complement strand
GTGGGGGGGGTTGGGGGGGCCGTGGGGGGGGGGTGGGGGGGGGGGGGGGGGGGGGAAGGGGGAAGGTGGAGGAGGGAGAGATTGCGTGAGGGGGGCGGAATGGTGGAAACGGCGAACCGCCGCCCGCTTTCTCTTGAGCCCCGTGCGGGTTCGCGGGTACACTCGCCGAGGTCGTCGCGCAGCGGGGCGGGCGGCGGGTGCCGAAGGATGGGAGTGAACGCATGAATACGCCGGTCGCCAAACTGGTCGAAGCCAAACAGATCAACACGATCAGCGCGTCCCCGGACACCACGGTGTTCGAGGCCGTCGGTCTCATGACGCAGCACCGGATCGGCGCCCTGCTCGTGCGCGACGGCACCGGGGCTCCGGTCGGGATCTTTTCCGAGCGCGACTGCTTCAGCAAGGTGCTGCTGGCCGAGAAGTCGCCGCGGCAGGTGCGCATCGGCGAGGTCATGTCGCGCGACCTGGTCACGACCGACGCGAGCCGCTCCGTCGAGGACTGCCTTGCCGTGATGAATGAACGGCACATCCGCCATCTGCCCGTGATGAAGGGGCGCGAGGTCCTTGGGCTGATCTCGATGCGGGATGTGGTCCGCCACCTCGTCGAGGAACGCGGCCAGATGATTCACAATCTGGAGAAGTACATCGGCGGCGCGATGTAGGCGGCGGGGGAGTTTCAAGTCCCAAGTTTCAAGTTTCGGACGTCGGGTTTTCAACCGGAGGTGGGCCATGAGCGAACGAAAGCATGTGATTCTGGGCGTTCACATCACCGACCGCGTGAAGCGCGCGGAGCGGGTTCAGCACGTGCTGACGCGGCACGGGGGCCGGATCAAGACCAGGCTCGGGCTGCACGACGCGGACGAGGTCCACGGTTCTCCGAACGGGCTGATCCTGCTGGAGGTCGTCGGCGGCGCCGGGGAGATCGCGGCTCTGGAAAAGGGTCTCAAGGCCGTCGCGGGCGTCGATGTGAAGAAGATGGTCTTCCGTCACTGAAGCCATGACTTGTCGCGAACGCCTCGCCGCCACGTTGCGGCACGAAGAGCCGGACCGCCTCTGCGTCGATTTCGGCGCGACGCCGGTCACGGGAATGCATGTGGCCGTCGTCGACCATCTCCGCCGCGCCGTGCTGGGGGAGGCGGAGTGGCGCGTCCGCGTCTGCGAACCCTTCCAGATGCTGGGCGAGATCGACGACCGCCTGCGAGCCGCCCTCGGGATCGACACCCTCGGGGTGTATGGCCGCACCTCGCTTCTCGGGACCGACGAGGACGGATGGAAGCCGCTCACGCTGTTCGACGGAACGAACGTACTCGTTCCTCACAATTTCAATTTCACCGTGGAGCCCGGGACGGGGGACTGGCTCATGCATCCGCAGGGCGACCGGTCGGCGCCGCCTTCCGCACGGATGCCGGCGGGCGGCAATTTCTTCGATGCGATCGTGCGGCAGCCGCCGATCGACGAGGACCGGCTCGATCCCGCGGATAACTGCGAGGAATTCGGCCCACTCGGGCCGGAGGCCCTGGCCCATTATGCCGCCTGGCGCGACCGGCTCGCTGCCGGCGCCGGGGACGGGACGGTTCTGATGATGCCCGGGACGGCCTTCGGCGACATCGCGCTCGTGCCGGCGCCGTTCCTCAAGCATCCGAAGGGCATCCGGGACATCGAGGAATGGTACGTGTCCACCGCGATCCGTCGCGACTACATCCGCGCGATCTTCGAACGACAGCTCGCGTTTGCCGAGGCGAACCTCGCGACGCTGGCGGCGATGCTCGGCGATCTTGTGCAGGTGGTCATGGTGACCGGCACGGACTTCGGCACGCAGAGCGGATCGTTCGTCTCGGTCGACGATTACCGGGACCTCTTCAAGCCGTTCCACGCGCAGGTCAACCGGGTCATCCATCGGACGACGCCGTGGAAGTCCTTCATCCACTCTTGCGGTTCCAACCGCGACCTGCTCCCCGAGTTCATCGACGCGGGATTCGACATTTTCAACCCCGTGCAGTGCTCCGCCGCGCGCATGGATCCGCGCGAGCTCAAGAAGGAGTTCGGCCGCCAGCTGGTCTTCTGGGGTGGGGGCGTGGACACGCAGAAGACGCTGGCCTTCGGCTCGCCCGCGGAGGTCTACCGCGAAGTGCGGGAGCGCATCGACATCTTCGCGCCCGGCGGCGGCTTCGTCTTCAACGCCGTCCACAACGTCCAGGCCAACGTGCCGCTTGCGAATGTGGAGGCGATGTTCCGGGCGCTGGACGATGCCCGCGGGATCGCCGGCCGCCCGGCGTGAGGAGCCCCTTGCGCGGGGCGGCGGTCAGTACTGACCGGGCATCATGCTGCCCGGCATGAGGAGCTGGCCTTCCCAGGACTCCTGGCGGTTCCAGGGAATATCCGACTCGGCGTCCGGGTCGCCGGTCGTGGCGCATCCGGCGAGGCCGAAGGCGATCGCCGCGAGAAGCCCGAACATGGCCCGGCGGGCGAACATGAGAGGCATCCTACTTGACCGGCCAGACCGTCGGCGGCGCCTGGTATCCCTGCATTTCGAGAACCTGCAGGGTCACCTGGCCGCCGAAGCAAAGGGTGGCCAGAACGGCGAGGATTCCGAGCAGCTTAATAAAGAACACGGTCGCCCTCCTGGAGTGGGGCGGAGGCCCACTCGCGCTGGATGTCTGCGATGGCCATGTGCTCGCGGGCGTCCATGATCTTCACCTTGCCGATCAACTGGTCGGAGCGGTGCACGAGCATGTACGCGTTCTTCACGAGGCCTTCCTTGGTCCCGATATCGAGCACGACGAAGTTCCAGTCCGGGTTGACCACGACGATCTTTCCGCTGAGGCCGCGGGGCATCTGCTTGACGATGGTCGGATCGTTCAGGTAGCGGGCCAGCTCGATCTCCAGCCGCTGGTTCTCGTCGTTCAGCTCCTGTTTCTCGGTCTCGAGCTGGGTGACCTGGGCCTTCTGGGCCTCCATCGTCTTGCCAAGTTCGGCGATTTCGCCCTCGATCCGGCCGATCTTCTGCTGGGCCTCGGCGAGTTCCGCCGTCTTCTGGACCAGACGCTCGTTCAGGGCGACGATGTCCTTGCGCGCCGTGTCGAGATCCTGCTTCGTCTGGGCGAGTTCCTGCCGGGTCTTGGACAGGTCGTCCTGGGTCTTCTTGAGTTCGTCCTTCGTCGTGAAGAGCTGCTCGTAGCGATTGTCGGCGAGCGTCTCGAGCACGCGGAGTTGCGTGCCCATGGTCGCCGAGTTCATCAGGCTGTTGACGTTGATCTTCTGGTCGATCGCCTCGATGTAGGGTTCCTTCGGCGCCGTCAGGGTCTGGGCGACGTCGAGGACGGCCTTCTCCAGCGTCTGCGTGCGCGCCTTCCGTTCGGGCCACTGCCGGAACAGCATGTACTCGAGCGCGACGGCCCCGGCGGCCATCAGGAAGAGCAGGATCACAAAGACTCTCAGTACCTTCGCCATGGTCGAACCCTCTCTCGGCCTGTTACATCACTCCGCCATCGCCCCGGCCGGCTCCGGCCGCCGAAACCCAAACATGTCTATTGAATGAAAACGCGGTCTCCCGCCTGCAGGGGGGCCGTCACCCACGCCCGTTCGACATCGCCCACGGCCATCTCGTCCCGGACATCCGAGACCCGGATCCGGCCCACCAGGGCTTCGCCGCGGTGAACGAGCAGCTGCGTGTTCTTCTGAAGTCCGTGGAGCTTGCCGATATCGAGCACGACGAAATTCCATTCCGGATCCACGAGAACGATGTGTCCGTTGAGGCTCCGGATTTGGTCCTTGCTCGGCAGCGGGGGTGGCAGGAACGGGGCGAGGGCATCCTCCAAGCGCTTCCGCTCCTCGATCATGTTCTTCTTCTCGCCGTCGAGCTTCGCGATCTGGATGCGGTTCTCGTCGATCTGGCGCTTGAGTTCGGCCACCTGGCCCTCCAGCTCCCCGATCTTCTGCCGCGCCTGCGCGATCTCGGTCTCCTTCTGCGTGACCTTCTCGTTGAGGTCCGCGATTTCCGCGCGGGCGGTGTCGAGCTCCTGCTTCGTCTGGGCCAGCTCCTGCTGGGTCTTGGTCAGATCGTCGCGGGTCCGCTTCAGCTCATCCTTGGCGGCGTACAACTGCTCGTAGCGCGCGAGAGCGTTCGACTGCAGCACGCCAAGTTTCCCGCTCATGGCGGCGCGGTCCTTGAGGTCCGCCGCAGCCACGCCGGTTTCGATGGCCGTGACGTAGGGGTCGCGTGCCGCGTTAAGCTTCTGCGAGACGCGAGCGAGCCCCTCCTGCAGGCGATCGTCGCGCAGCCCGAGTTCGTACCGCTGCGAGTACATGTAGTACTCGAGCGTCAGGGCGGCGATGCTGACCAGCAGCATCAGGATCAGAAAAATTCTCAGTACCTTGCCCATCGCCATTCCTCCCCAGCGGCGCTTGGTTCACGCGCCCCGGATGAACTTGTTACTAATGAACCCGAAACCGGGCCGCGGTGCAATCGTAAAATGATGCCGGATCCGACTTGGCGGGCGGGAACCGTCCCGCTACCGTCGTCCCGTGACACCGCGATGCCCCTCGAATCCGTGGCCGGCGGCCCCTTCGGTTTCCGAATGGAGTCGCTGAACGGCCAGCCTTCCGTGCCGGTCCGCCGCCCTCTTGTCGGTGCGGCCCTCCTCGTTGTGACCGGCATGGCGGTCGCCCGGATCTGGCCCTGCGCCCCCGTCGGCGGCTGCCTGCTCGCGGCCGCAGCGGCCGTCGGCGCGGCCTTTGCGATGCGGCGGACCCGGGCGTCCGCTCCGCTCCTCCACACGGCGGTTCTTCTGGCCGGGTTCATCCACGGCGCCCTTGCCGCGCCGGGACGGTCCCCGCTGGACGTGCGCCGACTGCTGACGCGCCCGCGGGAGCAGGTGGAAGCCGTTGTCCGCGTCGCCGGCGCCCCGTCGGCCCTGCCGCAAATCCGGGAGGGACGCGCGGTCTGGACGTTCGAGGGATGGGTCGAAGCCGTGCGCCACGCCACGCCGGGCTGGCAGACCGCCGCCGGAACGGCCCGGGTGCGGCTGACCATGGCGCCCTCGGCGACGCCGCCGGCGTACGGCGACCGGTGGCGGCTGGGCGCCGTGTGCGGCGTGGATCCGGTGAGCGGCGATCTCGTGATGGATGCCGCGGCGGATGCCTCGGTCCGGCTGGACACCGGCGGGGGGAGTCCGCTGATGCGCTGGTGCTACGCGCGGCGGGAGGCCAGCCGCCGCCTGCTCGAGCGCGGCGTCGAGGACTGGCCGGAGAGCGCCGGCGTCGTCACCGCCCTTGTGCTCGGCTACCGGGAGGACATCTCCCCGGACATCCGCGAGGCCTTCATGCGCACCGGCACGGCCCACATATTTGCGATCAGCGGGCTCCACGTCGCCATCCTCGCGCTCGTTCTCCTGGCCGCCCTTCGGACCGTTGGCCTGCCGCGGCCGCTGTGGGCGCTCGGGCTCATCCCGCTCCTGACCCTCTACACGCTGGCGACCGGCGCCGCGTCGAGCGCGGTCCGCGCACTCCTGATGGCCTCGGCCTATTGGGCCGCGCCGCTGGTTCGCCGCCGTCCCGATGCGCTGTCGGCGCTCGCCCTGGCCGCCCTCGCCATCCTGGGCGTGGCGCCGGACCAACTGACCGACGCGGGCTTCCTCTTCTCGTTCACGGCTGTCGCCGGACTGATCGTCCTCGCGCCGGTGTTGCGGCGACCGATGGGCGCATGGATTTCCCCCCGGGAATCGGACGATGCGGCGTCGAGACCCACCCGCGCGGCGCGGGCCGCGGCGCGGTGGGGCGTGTCGCTGGCCGCGACGTCGCTCGCCGCCTGGCTCGTCTCCACGCCGCTGACGGCCTACTTTGGGAACCAGGTCTCCCCGGCCGCATTGCCGGGGAATCTGCTGGTTGTTCCGGGTGCGTTTGCGATTGTGCTCACCGGGTGTCTGTCCCTCGTCGCCGGCCAGATCTGGGGCGCCGCTGCGGAGGTGTTCAACCATGCCAATGCCGCCTTCTGCACGGTCATGGCGGGATTCGTCGGTGCGCTCTTCCGCGCGCCGGGCAGCCACGCGTTCGTGCAGGCGCCGCCGGGATGGGCGCTCGCGCTGGTGTACGGAGCCATCGGCGGCCTCCTCGTTCTGCGCGGCCGGCCGCGCGCCGTTCTCGCGGGCGCCGTGGCCGCCGTCGCCGTTGCGGGCGCGGCGCGGTACGCGACGGACGACCGGGTCCGCGTGATCCTTCCGCCCGCGGACCTGGCGCCCGCCATTCTGGTCGATGCGCCGGGCGGGGACGATCTGCTGGTCGATCCGGGTCCCGCCTGGAAGTCGGCGCGCACGATCCGGTGGCTCCGGTCCCGCGGCGTCGACCGGCTCGGCGGCATGGTTCTGACCGCCGCCGATGCGTCGCACGCGGGAGCCGCGCCCGCGGTCGCCGCCGTCATGCCGGTCGGAACGATCCGGCGGCCCGCCGATCCGGGACGGTCGAGCGTCGTCCGCGCCATGTTGAACGAATGGGCCGCGACCGGGCGGCAGGTCGCGGCGGTCTCCGCCGGGGATGACGGATCGCTGCCTGGCGGGACCGCGTGGGACGTCCTGTTTCCCCCCGCCGGATTCATCGGCGCGCGTGCCGCCGATTCGGCCCTCGTGCTCCGGATCGGCCGCGGCCGCCAGGCCGTGCTGTTCGCGGGGTCCGCAGGCCCCGCGGCCTGCGAGGCCCTGCAGCGCGGCCCCGTCGATCCGGGCGCCACCGTCGTCGTGGCGGACCGCGAGCCGGACGCCCGCGATGCCGGGTGGCTGGCCGCGACCTTCGCCAGGAGACTCGTCGTTCGCCCACCGCCCGACAGCTTCCACGAGTCGCTCGGCGCCGACCGCCGGCTCTTCCCGGGTCTCCGGATCGAACGGCCGGAAGGGGAGATCGAGATTGAACTGCGCTGAAGAGAAAAGAACGGAGCGGTGTGGGGGAGCCCTGCACCCCGGAACGCGGCCCCCTGAACCTTCGCGGCTTGCCTCAGCGGACGGCGTGCGCGAGATCGTCGGCGAGCTTCTTGAAATCGGGGCGGCTGCGCAGCGGATCGAATTCGGAGCGGTTCAGCCAGACAAGGGCGCGCTGGCCGTCGACGAGATCCAGGCCGCGCTGAAGGGCCTTCATGGCAACGTCGGGGGTTCCCATGCGAGCCCGGGCCTCCGCCAGCCGGAAATAGACCGGAGCGGAGGGGGAGGTGCGCGTCGAGTCCTCCAGAATCGCCGCGCTCTCGGCCCATCGGCCAAGCTTGAGAAGGGCCACGGCGTACATCAGCGCCGCCTCGGAATTCCTCGGATCGGACTGAACGACCTTCTTGAGCGATTTCACGGCGGCATCCATTGCGCCGGCGCGATACTGGAGCAGGCCCAGATTCTGGTGCGCCGGGACGTATTCCGGATCGAGAGCGATCGCCTTCCGGAAATCCACGGCCGCCTCGTCCCGCCGCTCCTGTCCGAGATGCGCGACGCCCAGGTTGTTCAGGAGAGGCGCGGACTTCGGTTGCCGGGCGGACAGGAGCGCGAAGACCTCGCCGGCCTTCTCGTAGTTCTTCAGGCGCAAATGGCAGAGGCCGATCCACTCGTTGAGCCGCTCGATATCGGGTAGGATGCGGCGGACCGCCTCGAAGGAGCGTAGCGCGGACGCCCAGTCGCCCTCCTCGTACGCCCGCTCGCCCTGGCGCAGATGGATGGCGGCCTGCTTGATCCAGTGCGGCGTCAGGGCGGCCACGCCGCCCGACGGGATGGTGTCCGGGGCCACATCGGCCAGTTCGTCGAGCACGAGCCGGCCTTCCGGATCGATGTCCACGGGCGCGTTGTACGTTCCCTGCGGCGCCAGGCGACCCGAGCCGGCCGCCTCCGTGCCATGCCCGCGCGTGCCGCGGATGACCGTGATCTGATAGTAGATGACGCCGAGCAGAATGCCGATGAGCAGCACCAGCATCGTGACGAGAAGCGCGGTCTTCCAGCGCTCCTGCGTCGCCCGGAACCACCGCTCGTCCGCCTCGGTCTGCGTCCGGTCGTCCAGGACGGGCCGTTCCCGTTCGCGCGACCTGTAGATATCTTTGGGTTCGTCGCTCATTGCACGCCGCCATGCCATAGGATCCGGTACGGGCAGCCTTCCATCAACGTAGCGGATGCCCCCTTCGGCGGCAAGGGATTAGTGCCCGACAGCGATCGGTGGCGGACCGGTTCTCCTTGCCTACGGGCCCCGGGCCCCGCATCGTAGGGGAAGGATGCGCATTCTTGGAATCGAGACGTCGTGCGACGAGACCTCCGCCGCGGTGGCCGATGGCCCGCGCCGGGTGTTGTCGAACCTTGTCCATACCCAGATCGCCCAGCACCAGCCTTACGGCGGCGTGGTCCCCGAGGTGGCGGCCCGCTCGCATGTGGAACGCCTGCCCGGCCTCGTCGAGGAGGCCATGCGCGGAGCGGGAGCGGGCTGGAATTCGCTCGACGCGGTCGCCGTCACGTCGGGGCCCGGGCTTGCGACGTCCCTGCTGGTCGGCGTCGCGGCGGCCAAGGCCCTGGCCATCCGGCTCGGGCGGCCGCTGTACGCCGTCCACCACCTCGACGGCCACCTCTATTCCGTGTTCCTCGATCCCGCGTTCCCCGAGAAGCTGCGGCTTGCGAACGGGCTGGCCCTGCTGGTCTCCGGCGGACACACAAGCCTGGTGCAAATCCGCGGGGGTCGTCGTGGCGGGCTGCTCGGCGCGACGCTGGACGATGCCGCGGGGGAGGCCCTCGACAAGGGCGCCAAACTGCTCGGCCTGGGGTATCCCGGCGGTCCGGCGATCGAAGCCGCCGCGGCCGGGGGCGACCCCGCCCGTTACGATTTTCCGCGCGGTCTCGGGCCGGGCACGCGCCAGGCGCCCTGCGGCGGCCTGCGCCGCGATTTGTGCTTCAGCTTCAGCGGACTCAAGACCGCGCTGCTCTACCATCTGCGTGACCATCCCGCCGGGCTCGACCCCGCGCGCGATCTTCCCCACGTGGCCGCGTCGTACCAGGAGGCCGTCGTCGACGCGCTGATCGGTCGTGTACGAAGCGCCGCCGAATTCGTCCGCCCCGCATTCCTCGCCTGCGCCGGCGGCGTCGCCCGCAACCGGCGTCTGCGCGCGAAACTCGGCGACTTCGCCGCCGCCGCCGGCTTGCCCCTGATGCTGGCCCCGCCGGAGTTCTGCACGGATAACGCCGGCATGATCGCCGCCGCCGCCGCGGCCGGCCTCGGCTGCGTTGCCGATCCGCCGGGCGCCCTCGAAATCCATCCGACCTGGCCCCTACCGGCCGATGACAGAAGGGAGAAGGGAGAAGCGAGAAGCGAGTGAGAAGAGGCTGGCCGAAAGGACCGCGGGCGGGAACCCATCCCGGGGGCTTGTCGCGGCGGGGGGTGGGCGTTATCGTAGGCGGATCGAAAGGGTGACATGGATACGATTTACGAGAAAAGCGCGCCGGGCCGCCGGGGCGTCTGCCTGCCGGAGCCGATCGGACCGGTGTCCCTGGAATCCAACCGCGCCTTGTGCCGCGCGGAACCTGCGGCGCTGCCGGAGACGTCGGAGATGGACGTTGTCCGCCACTTCACCGGGCTGTCGCGCCGGAACTTCTCGGTGGACACGCATTTCTACCCGCTCGGATCCTGCACGATGAAGTACAACCCGCGGGCCTGCGA
>CAYXFW010000068.1:0-9725 GCA_964464305.1 uncultured Verrucomicrobiota bacterium | reverse complement strand
TGAACGCGACGATTTGGAACAAGCTTGCGTACAATTGGTTGCATTAGGTGAATGAGTAAAATAACACTTCTCTGACGATTTTGCTGAACAAAGGGGCTTCAAATGTGTCAAAATGGCAGCCCGTCGGGGACGTTAGGAGACGCGTGATCCTTGGCCGGGTTTCCCGACGGGTGGCCAGAATGGGGCGCGTGACGGAAGAGGATCTGGGAAGAGCGGAGCGGAATCGGATGAATGCGGGCATTGGGGCGATTAACGAGCAGGTGCGGGAGCACGGGGCGCTGGTCGGGGCGCTGCGCGGCGAGATCGAGAAGGTCATCGTCGGGCAGCGGAACCTTGTCGACCGGTTGCTGATCGGTCTCCTGGCGGACGGGCACATCCTCCTCGAGGGCGTGCCGGGGCTTGCGAAGACCCTGGCGGTGCGGACATTGGCCGGGGCGTTGAACACCAAGTTCCAGCGGATCCAGTTCACGCCCGACCTGCTGCCTGCGGACCTGATCGGCACGCAGATCTACAATCCGCGCGAGGCGACGTTCGCCATCCGGAAGGGGCCGGTCTTCGCCAACATCATCCTGGCCGACGAAATCAACCGCGCGCCGGCGAAGGTGCAGAGCGCGCTGCTCGAGGCGATGCAGGAGCGGCAGGTGACGATCGGCGGCGAGACCTTCGAGCTGCCCGATCCGTTCCTGGTCCTGGCGACGGAGAACCCGATCGAGCAGGAGGGGACCTATCCGCTGCCCGAGGCGCAGGTGGACCGGTTCATGTTGAAGGTGCTCGTGGACTACCCGTCCCGCGACGAGGAGCGGAAGATTCTCGACGCCGAGGCGCGGACGTCGCGCCGTCACGACACCCGGGCGGTGGTCGAGCCGGCGGCGATCCTGGCCGCCCGGAAGGTCGTCGACGAGATCTACCTGGACGACAAGATCCGCGAGTACATCCTCGACATCGTTTTTGCCACGCGCGACCCGAAAAAGCACAAGCTGGAGATCCGCGAGTACATCCGCTACGGGGCCTCGCCCCGCGCGACGATCTTCCTGGCGCTTGCCTCCCGGGCCCACGCTTTCCTCCAGGGACGCGGCTATGTAACGCCGCAAGACGTGAAAAGCATCGCACCCGACGTGCTGCGGCACCGGGTCCTGCTGACCTACGAAGCCGAGGCCGAGGAGATCACGCCGGACGCGCTGATCGCCCGGATCCTCAACGAACTCCCGGTTCCGTGACGGCCGGGGGGAGGATGATGTGAACGACATCCTGGACCTGCAGCGGGCCGCCGAGCGCTTCAACGCGCGCGTGAAGGACCTCGTCGAGGTTCTGCCGCGCGACGACCTCGCCGGCCAGGCCCTGAGCATCGAACTGGAATCCGCGCACCGCCGCTTCACCGCGTCCTGGGACGCCGCCAACGGCACACCGCCCGCCGGCGCCTCCCCGTGGCGCCAGGTGGAACAATCGACCCATGACTGCCTGCACCTGATCGAGCTTCTCTGGCGGACGCAGATGCTGCACCCGCCCCGCGTGCTGCAAATCCTGGCCCACGGCCGCGCGTTCGCCGACGCGGTAGCCCGTTCCCACCGCACCGGCCGGGCGCCCGCCCGTCGCCGGGGCGGAGGGGGACGATGATTCCGCGCGAGATCCTCCGAAAAGTCCGGCGGATCGAGATCCGGTCGCGGCGCCTCGTCAACGAGGTCTTCGCCGGCCAGTACCAGAGCGTGTTCAAGGGCCGCGGGATGGAGTTCGACGAAGTCCGCGAGTACCAGCCGGGCGACGACGTCCGCTCCATCGACTGGAACGTCACCGCGCGCATGGGCCAGCCGTTCGTGAAGAAGTTCGTCGAGGAACGCGAACTCACCGTCCTTTTCCTTGCCGACGTCAGCGCCTCGAACCGCTTCGGCAGCATCGGGCAGCTCAAGAAGGATCTCGTCGCCGAGATGACCGCGGTCCTTGCCTTCTCGGCCATCCGGAACAACGACCGCGTGGGCCTCGTCCTCTTTTCCGAGGACATCGAATGCTACGTGCCGCCCCGCAAGGGCGTCGGCCACGGTCTCCGCGTCATCCGCGAGGCCCTGTACCACGAGCCCCGCCACCGCGGGACCGCGGTCGTCCCGGCGCTCGAGTTCCTCAACCATGTCATCACCCGCCGGTCCGTCTGCTTCCTGCTGAGCGATTTCCGCTTCCCCGACGCGGCCGACCGGCTGCTCTCGGTCGCGGCCCGGCGGCACGACCTGATCGCGGTCGTCGTCTCCGACCGCCGCGAACAGGCGTGGCCGAAGGACGGCGGGCTCGTCGAGTTCGAGGATCTCGAGACCGGGGAGCGGTTCCTGCGCGATGCCTCCCACGCGGGTACGCGCGCGACGCTGACGGGAAACGCCGCCACCGAACGGGCCGCCCTGCTGTCCCGCCTCCGCCGCGCCGGGATCGATACGATCGAAGTCTCGACGGACCCGAACGAGCCCTACGACCGCGCCCTCATCCGCTTCTTCCGCGAGCGCGAGCGGCGACTGCGAACCTGAGGAAGTCCCGTGAAGGTGCAAAGTGTCAGGTGTCCGGTGCCGGAGGGAGTTTCAAGTTCCAAGTTTCAGGTTTCACGTTCCGGGTTCACGGTTCACGGTTTACCGTTCAGGGTTCATGGTTCACGGTTCAAGGTTGGAGATTGGACATCCGAGGTTCGGCGTTCGAGCTTCGGGGTTTCATTCCTCTGCGCTCTTTGCGTCGTTGTGTTCGTCTTCCTCTCCGGCGCCGGCTGTAGCCGGGGGCCGGCGTTTGCGGTGCGGGCGGCGGTGACGAATGGGGACGTCCGGGTCGAGGTGGCGCTGAGCACCAACGTCCTCCGGATCGGCGAGCCCGTGACGGCGCGGCTGAGCGTCGGCCATCCCGCGGGCGCGGTGGTGACGCTGGACGAGCCCGGCCGGAGCAACGCAGTCCGGGTCCTCGACCGGCGCTGGAGCGATCCGGTGCGCGAGGGCGCCAGGGCGCGTACGGAGGCCGTCTTCCGGCTGACCTCGTTCGAGATCGGCGGGCGTCCGGCATTCACCGGCGCCGTGCATGTGGCGGCTGGAACCGCGGCGGTCGCGTCCGTCGCGGTGCCGGAGCTGGCGCTGACGGTCGAATCGGCGCTGAGCGGGGACGAGAAGGACCTGCGACCCGTCAAAGGACCGGTCGACTGGCCGCCCGCGCTGCCCCGCGGCCTGTGGGTCTTCCCGCTCGTCGCGCTGCTCGCGTTGGTCGCGGCGCTGGCGGCGGTGCGGCTGTTGCGCCGCGTCCGCGCGCCGGCCCCCCCGCCGCCGCTGCCCCCGGCGCACGACGTCGCGCTGGCGGACCTCCACCGGCTCCTGTCCCGCGGCTGGATCGAGGCGGGCGAGGCGGAGCCGTTCTACATCGAGCTCTCCCGCATTGTCCGCGCCTACATCGAGCGGCGGTTCGGCCTCCATGCGCCGGAACGGACGACGGAGGAGTTCATCCGCGAGGCGTCGGCCTCCGTCGCACTCTCGCCGGAGCACCGGCGGCTGACGTGCGGATTCCTGGAGCATAGCGACCTTGTGAAGTTCGCCCGCGCCCGGCCCGGCGCCGGGGAGATGCAGGCGGCCGTGCAGGCGGCGGAGCGGCTGGTCCGGGAGACGATTCCGCTGCCGCGGACGGGGAACGGACGGCCATGACCCTGGGCCATCCATGGTTCCTGCTCCTGCTGCTCCTCGTGCCGCTGGTGGAGTGGCTGCGGATCCGCGCCTCCGCGCGGCTGGTCGTCCCGTTCTCCGACGGCGCGGTGCTGCGGGCGCTGCCGGTTTCGTGGGCCGTGCGCGCGCACGCACTGCTGCCCTGGATCCGCGGGCTGGGACTGGCGCTGCTCGTCATCGCGCTGGCGCGGCCGCAGAAGGGGCTCGACGAGAGCGTCGTCCGGACCGAGGCCGTCGACATCGTCCTGGTCGTCGACGTGTCGCCGTCGATGGCCGCCGAGGACTTCTCCACCCGCACCGAGCCCGTGAACCGGCTCGATGCGGCCAAGCGGGTCATCGAAGCCTTCGTGAAGAGCCGCGAGAACGACCGCATCGGCATGGTCGCGTTCGCCGCGATGCCGTACACCGCCTCGCCGTTGACGCTTGACCACGCGTGGCTGCTGGCGCGGACCGCGGGGTTGGAGATCGGCATGGTCGGCGACGGGACCGGCATCGGCACCGCGCTGGCCTCCGCCATCAACCGCCTTCGCGAGAGCCGTGCCAAGAGCCGCGTCGTCATCCTCCTCACCGACGGCATGAACAACTCCGGGGCGATCGCGCCCGACGACGCCGCGCAGGCCGCCAAGGCGCTCGGCATCAAGGTCTACACCGTCGGCGCCGGCGCGCGGGGATTCGCGCGGATGCCGGTCCGCATGCCCTTCGGCGGGGTCCAGTACACGCAGCAACCCGTGGAACTCGACGAGGCTCTCCTGCAGCGGATGGCGAAGGCGACGGACGCCTCGTACTTCCGGGCCACGGATCTCAAGTCCCTGGAGGATGTCTACCGCCAGATCGACGAACTCGAGAAGACCGAGATCGAGGTGAAGCAGTTCACGCGCTATGAGGAGCGGTTCATGAACTGGGCCGCGGCCGGGCTCCTGCTGCTGGCCACGGCCCGGGCGCTTGCGCTGACCCGCCTCGGGAGGCAGCCGGCATGATCGCCTGGGGCAGGCCGGAATGGCTGTGGCTGCTGGCCGTCTGGGCCGCGGCGGGCTGGGTCGCCTTCGCGCTGCTGCGCCGGCGCGAGCGACGCCTCGCGGACTGGGCCGACCGCGCGTTGTGGGCGCAGCTCGTGCCGGCGCGCGATGCGCGACGCCTCCGCCGCAAACTGATCCTCTGGCTCGCCGCCGGCGCGCTGGTCGCGGCCGCCCTTGCGCGGCCGCAGTGGGGCACGCGCTGGGAGGAGGTGCGTCGCCGGGGACTCCAGATCGTCGTCGCGCTCGACACGTCCAACAGCATGCTGGCGGCCGACCTGAAACCGTCGCGCCTCCAGCAGGCCAAGTGGGGCATCCGCGACCTCGTCGCGCGCCTCAAGGGCGATCGCGTTGCGCTGCTCGCCTTCGCCGGGGCGCATTTCCTCCAGTGCCCGATGACGATCGACTACGCCGCCTTCCTGATGACGCTCGAGGACCTGCACGCCGGCGTGATCCCGCGCGGCGGCACCGCGATCGGCCAGGCGCTGCGCGGCGCGATGGACGCCTTCGACTACGGCGCCGCCGGGGACCGGGTCGTCATCCTTGTGACCGATGGCGAAGACCACGAAGGCGACGCCGCCTCGCTGCTCGGCCTCCTGAAAGAGAAGGGGATCAAGGTCTTCGCCGTCGGCGTCGGAACGCCCGAGGGCGAGTTAATCCCAGCCGGCGACACCGCGGGCGGGTTCCTCAAGGACCGCCAGGGCAACGTGGTGAAATCCGCGCTGCGCGAGGACACGCTGGCGCGCCTCGCCACCGCCACCGGCGGCGCCTACGTGCGCGCCGCACCCGGCGACTTCGGGCTGGAGCGCATCTACGAGCAGGGCATTCTCCCCCTGCGCCGCGAGGCGCAGGAATCGCGCATGGCCCGCATGCACGAGGACCGCGGCGCGTGGTTCATCGGCGCCGCCCTCCTGCTGTTCGCCCTCGAAGCGCTCTGGCCCGACAAGGTCCGCCGTGCCAAGCGCCCGAACGGGGAGGGCGCGCCATGAGCCGGTTTGTCCGTACCGCTGTTGCGGCGATTTGGAGGGCCGCGCTCCATCGCGGCCGCTGCCCGGCCTTCGGCCCCACGTTTGTGCTGCTCTTCGCCGCCGCCGCGCATGCCGCAGATCCTTCACCCCGCGAGGCGATGAAGGAAGGGCGCAGACAGCTCCAAGCCGGAGACCTGCCCGCCGCCGCCGCCGCCTTCGACCGCGCCGCGCAGGCCGCGCCGGACGCGAAGCTCGATCCCGCCCGCGCCCGCTACAACCAGGGGCTCGCCCTGCAGCAGCAGGACGGGAAGGACGCCGAGGCGGAGGCCGCCCTGGACCAGGCCCTCCGCACGACGGATGTCCGCCTGCAATCCCGCGTCCTCTACAACCGCGGGCATCTGCTCGGCGGCCGTGCCAGGGCGCTGCAGCAGACGCAAAAACTCCCCGAGGCCCAGACCGCGGCCGGCCAGGCGCTCTCGGCGTTCGCCGACTCCCTGCTCCTGGCCCCGTCGGACAACGATGCCCGCGTGAACTACGAGATGACGCAGCGGTTCGTTGAAGAACTCCGGCAGCAGGTCGAGCAACAGAAACAACAGCAACCCGACTCGCAGCCGAAACAGGATCCCCAGAAGCAGCAGGATCCGCAGAAGTCGGACCCGCAGCCGAAGCAGGATCCGCAACAGCAATCTCCGCCGCAACCGCAGGATCAGCCGCAAGACGGCCGGAAGCAGGAGCCACAGAAGTCCGAGCCCGCGGGGATGAACGAGGATCCCCAGCCCGCCGGCGGGACGGGCGAGGAGAAGCCGGAGGATATGTCGAAGGAAGAGGCGATGATGCTTCTCGACGCGATGAAGGCCGAGGAGGCCGCCATGCGGGAGAAGCTCCGCCTGCGCTTGGGCCGGCCGGTGCCGGTGGATAAGGATTGGTGAGTTTCAAGTTCCAGGTTCCAAGTTTCAGGTTCCAGGTTTCGGACGGTACGAACTTGAAACGTGAAACTTGGAACTTGAAACTCGCTTGCAGGCCGAACGCGGGCACGTCAGTGTGGTCGAATATTTCATGATGGGAATCGGACAGATCGCCCGGCGGATGGTGCTGGCGGCGGGGCTTTGCCTTGCGGCCGGCGCGCCCGCTTCGGAGCCATCGGTTGCCTTCGACGTGCAACCGCGCGTTCTGGGCGTGGGCGAAACGGCCATGGCGACGATCGAAATCCGGAATCTCCCTGACGCCGCGGCGCCCACGCTCCCGGATCTGCCCGGTTTTCAGGTGCAGGCGGCCGGGCAGGAGAACCGGGTGAACATCGTCAACGGCGCCGTGGACCGCTCGGTGGTCCATCGCTACGCGTTGACCGCCACGCGAGAGGGCGAGCATGTTGTCGGGCCGTTCCGCTGCGAGGCCGGCGGGCGGATGTTCGAGATGCCGGCGATCAAGCTGCGTGTGGCGGCGACCGCCGCGGCGCCGGCGGGCGGGGCGGTGGCGGACGACCTCACGAAGGCGGCGTTCGCCGCAGTGACCGTGGACCCCGGCGAGGTCTACGTTCACGAGCGATTCACGATCACGATCTCCCTGTACCACCGCGGCGTTGAGCTCGACCGCAACGTCGAGCTGATGAACATGCCGCAGAGCGGCCTCAAGCTGGGCCAGTTCTCCGAGTTGGGCGGGGGCCGGGAGGTCGTCGGCGGGGAGATCTACGAGGTTCGGTCCTTCCGCGCCGAGGGTCGCGCGCTGACGGCGGGGGAAATCTCGATCGCACCGACCCTGCGGGCGGGCCGGATCGTCCGCCAGACCGGGCGCGCGCGGCCGCGCCATCCGTTCGAGGATTTCTTCGGCGGCGGCATGTTCGATCGCGCCGAGCGCCGGCCGCTCGATCTTGCGGCGGAACCGGTGAGACTCCTTGTGCGCCCGCTGCCGGCCGAGGGCCGCCCGGAGTCCTTCAGCGGCGCCGTCGGTTCGTGCGAGTGGGAGGTGGGCGTTCGGCCGGTGGAACTGGCCGCGGGCGATCCCGTCACCCTGACCATGGCCATCCGCGGCGACGCGAACCTCGAGGCGGTGAATGCACCGCGGTTCGACCTGGGCCCGTCGTTCCGCGTGTACGACCCGAAGCTAGTGAGCCGGGGGGACAATCCGCGCGAGAAGGTCTTCGAGCAGGTCGTGATCCCGCGCGACGAAACGGTGAAGGAGATCCCCGCGCTGGCCTTCAGCTTCTTCGACCCCAAGGCGCAGACCTACCGGACCGTGACGCGCGGCCCGTTCCCGCTGGTCGTCCGTCCCTCCACCAATGCCTCCATCGCGCTCCGGCTCGGACCCGGGGTCGCGACGGGGCCGCAGATCCTCGATGGCGTTCCGGATATCGTCTACCTGAAGCCCGCGCGCCCGTCCGTCCGACACATCCCCGCGGCGCCGTGGGCCTTCGCGTGGCCCGGGGCGCTCGTGCACGGGTTGCCGGCGGCCCTCGCGCTGGCCGCGTTTCTCGCCGCCCGCCGTCGCGAGGCGCTGGCGGGCGACGTGGCCCGTGCGCGACGCGAACGGGCGCCGAAAGCCGCACGCCCCGCGCTGCGAAAGGCGCGGCTCGCGGCGGAGCGGGGGGATGGCGCCGCGTTCCACGACGCGCTGTGGGAGGCGCTGACGACCTACTTTGGAAACCGGCTCAACCTGGCGCCGGGCGAGGTCGACCGCGTCCGCGTCGTGGACGCCTTCGCGAAGGCCGGAATGAACACGGAATCGCTCGACGAGATCGGCCGGCTGTTCGACGCCTGCGACATGGCGCGCTATGCCGGCGCCGCCGCGGGCGCGACCGGCATGCGCGACCGGGTGGAATCGCTGGTGCGGATCCTGGCGCGGTGCGAAAGGGCGCGATTGTGAGACGGCGAATGTCCATATTTCTGGCCTGCGCGGCCCTCGCGGTCGCGTCGGTCGCCCGTGCGGCGGAGGATCCGCGTGTGGCCGGAAAGGCCGCCTACGATGCCGGCCGGTTCGCCGAGGCGGCGGACGCCTTCGAAACGGCCCTGGCGGCCGGGGGAGAGGACGCGGCCCTGCGGTTCAACCTCGGCAACACGCGGTTTCGTGCAGGCGATATCGGGCGGGCGGTGCTGGAGTACCGCCGCGCATGGCGTCTGGCGCCGCGCGATCCGGACATCGCCGCGAACCTCGGCCTGGCTCTTGATCGGGGCGGTGCTCCGCGCCCGGCCCCGTCGTGGGTTCTCTGGCCGCTTGAGCGCATCTCGTCGGCGGAGTCGCGAGTCCTGGCCGTGGCCGGATGGTGGGCGGCGTTGCTTCTGCTTGCCGCATCCTGGGCGGGGCGTCGTGGGCCCGCCGGCGCCTTCCGCCGCGCTGCCGCGGTCTGTGCGGTCGCGTGCCTTGCCGGGCTCGCCGGGCTGCGGCACTGGCGGACGCTGGAGACGGAACGCGTGGCGATCGCCCCGGGGGTCAGCGCATTGTATGCGCCCCTGGAGGGCGCATCGACGCACTTCACGGTTCCCTGTGGATCGATCGTTTCCGCCCTCGAGGACCAGGGGCCCTGGGTCCGGATCCGGCTGGCCGGCCGCGAAGGCTGGATTCCGGCCCCGGCCGCAGAGCCTGTGGTGACCCCGCGATCAAATCCCGAACCCTGAGACCGTTTTACGGGCGGTTCAGGACGGCGGATCGCCGGATCCGGCCTCGTCCGCCTGTGGCGCCTTTCGCATCTTGTCGAGAAGATGCCGCATCGCGAGGGCGGGATGGCGGCGGAGCATGCGCGGTCCGGCGTAGGCCATGACCTCGCGAATGGACTGTCTGCGGGTCGGGGCGTAGCAGTGGGTCGGGCATTTCGCGCACACGGGTTTCTCCGCGCCGTACCGGCAGGCATCAAGTCGTCTGAGGGCATACGCCTCAAGATCCGCGCACTCCGCGCAGAGGCCGGCCTTCGTGTCGTGCCGGGCATGGCAGAACAGGGTGATCATGGCCCGCAGCGTGGCCGCCTCCCGGGTCCGCCGCGCCGCCGCTTCTGCCTTGGGCTCGTCCGCGTTCATGATGGATGGCGTCAAGGTACCGCAGACGCGGCGGACTGCAATCCCGCGCCCCCGCCGCTCAACGAATCCGGGCCG
>CAYXFW010000067.1:0-9740 GCA_964464305.1 uncultured Verrucomicrobiota bacterium | reverse complement strand
GTCATTGATGGAGGAAGCCTTGCAGTGGGCACCATGGAATCCGCACAACTGGAATTCCTATGCCATCGTGCTCTGCGCCGCTCACCGCGAGGGGGACGCAATCGATGCCCTTTGGGAAGCACGGCACCGTTTCGCGTTTGATCCATTTGTCCGAAACGAACTCGGCCGCATTCTGCGCGAAAATGGGGACATGAAGGCTTCCGAGGGAGTGCTCCGGGAAGCCGTCGGACATTTCCCTGGCGATGTCGTCTGCCGAACCGGATTGGCCGACTTGCTGATCGATTTGAACGATGTGGGAGGAGCTGAACGTGTTTTTCGTGAGGCTTTGGTAATCGACGAACAAGATCCGCATGCGAGAGGCGGGTTATCTCGCGCTCTGTCTATACGCAGTGCGAGAGCCCGCGACGTGGAACTTCGAGACGAAGCCAAACGCATTTTGCAGGAGTTGGCTGACGAAGGAAATCATGATGCAAGAAGACGGTTGCCGGATTTCGATGACCAGTGGGAACGGGCGACAACCGATCCAACCATTACGTTTAGACGGGAGACGGGTGACCGACAGCCGCAACCTCGCCGAGCACAGCATGGCCGCGCGATAGCGGAAATGAGCGTCGCCGAGCGACTGGGACGGGCGATGATCACTCTCTGGCAAGCCGAGCGCGCCGGAGACGCGACCCTGAGGTCATCGCTTTGCGCCCATGCGACCGCACTGCTCGAAGTGCCTGAACACCAAATCGACGATGACCTGCTTGCCGCATTCGTGGAAACCCGCGGCCTCGTCCTGCTCGCGAGCGGCGATGCGCAAAGGGCGCTGGCCTATTTCGAAGAGCAAATCCGCCACTACGGACGCGGCGGCTGGATCGGCATCCAACTCGGCGACCAGCGTGCTCGCATTGCCCTCGGTGTGCCGAAAGATGCTGACGACACCGTCGAAGCTCCCAGTTCCCAAAGCGCCCGCTTCGCGCTCTATGTGGCGCGGGTCATCCAGACATTGTCCGCCTCTCCCCAAGAATCCGAGGTCCGCGAACTCCTCAAGACCCTCTATCCCCGCGCCGCCGACTTCGCCGCCCGCGCCCAACCGGACGCCGAAGGAGGACTCTCCATCGAAAGCGGCGCAGAAATGCTCGGAGCCTTCCTGCAAACCCGCTGGTTCCACCCCGCCGGCATCCAATCGGCTGAAGACCTGGACCAACCGGACCGCTTGCACGCAGTTGTCGAGCGAATCAATAACACTCGGATAGACACCTTCGATGTGATTGCCAACTCCACGCTGGCCATCGCTGCCTGATCGCAGGCGCGCAGCATATAGCGCGAGGCTGGACCACAGGTTTCTCTGCCTTGTTGTACCGAGAATCCTGAATCTGATTGAGACCGATAAGAATCCGCCAACCGCGGCTGAACGGTACGCGGGACAAGCCCGCGCCCGTTAGCCTTATCGTTCCCTGACCGCCCTCGGTCCCGCCCTTGATTTCCTTTGACGCGCGCCACCGGCGACGCGCGCTCCTTTTTTGCTCCTCTGTCCGCGACCCCTTGCATCCGCGAAAACCCGTGAGAGAACCAAGTCGTAGAACGACTCGGGTTCTAACAACGGATGTTCGAAAGGGACGACGCCATGAGCGACGAAGCAAAGCCGGCCGGCGAACTGGACCTGAACGCGATCCGCGGGCAACTGAACCTGCCCGAGGGCGCGGGCGAGAAGGAGATCATCGGGGCACTGCTCCAGGTGATAGCCGCGATCAACGCGAAGTACGAGCAGCTTCTCCAGGACTCCGTCGCCGTCGAGGAGCAGGTCGCGAACCGCGACCTCGCCGACTTCGCGGACGTGGTCCCCGATGAGGCGAAGCCCTTCTGGACCGAGCAGCTCCTCGCCAACCGCGAGACCACCCTCGCCATCCTGACCGGCCTCCGCGCCGCCAAGTCCACCCCTCCGCCCTCCGGTTCCCCTCCTTCGGACCTCGGCCCTCGGACCTCGGCCCTCGATCCTGCGCGCTCCGCGCCCCTCCGCAACCGCCTCCCCGCCGCCGCCCCGCGGCCCGTCGCGGACCTCGCCAACCCCGCCCCCGGGGCCGACGACGCCCGCGCGGTAGCGATCCGCAACCGGGCGCACGAGATCCGCAACCGCGAAGGCGTGCCGTTCGTCATCGCCTTCGCCCGCGCCGAGCGCGAGATCCCGGAGACCCGGTGACATGCACCCGCTCTCCAACACCCGCGAGGGACTGATCCAGCTCCCCGCCGCCGCGGCCAACCTGACCGAAGGGCTGCTCGCCCTGATCGACGTCGCCGGCAAGGCCGCGCTCGCCACGCCCTCGACCGCCGCGGCGCGGTTCCTGATCGTCGACTCCGACGCCAACTACGCGACCCTCTGCCCGATCGAGCCCGGCCGGCAGGTCCGCGTGAAGCTCGCCGGCACCTGCAACCCCGGCGATCCGCTGGCCGTCACCGCCGCCAGCAAGGCCGCCGTCGCCACGTCGGCCGACCGGACCGTCCTCCTGGCCGAAGAGGCCGGCGTCGACGGACAGATGGTCCTCGCCCGCGGCGTCGCCTACCTGCCGGTCGTGCCCTCGCTCCCCACGCCCGGTGTGGAGAACGCGCAGTCTGTTATCGCCGTCAATGCCGCCGGCACCGCCTTCGTCACCGGGCCCCTGAAGCAGGCAGTCGAGGGCTATCTCATCATGCCCGATGGCGTAGTCCTCTACTTGGGCGGCATCGGTCGCTCCTTCCTCGGCTCGACGACCCCCGAGGGCGGCTCGTCCACGCTCATCATGGGCAACCTGCCCACCAGCGACCCCGGCGTCATCGACGCAGTCTGGAACGACTCCGGCACGCTCAAGGTCTCCACCGGCTCCTGACCGAAAGGAACACCCCCATGATCCTCAGCAACACCAAACGCGGCCCGATCCGGGTCCTCGCCTCCGAAGACCTCTCCGGCCTCGAAGGCCGGCTCGTGAAGCTCACGAACGCCTCCGGCGTCCTCAAGGCCGCGCTGCCGACCGCCACCTCCGACTACGCCCTCTTCCAGTTGGTCGAGGGCGGGGCCGAGGGCGAACCGGTCGCGCTCTCTCCCCTGGAGCCCGGCGCCCAGGTCCGTGTGAGACTGAACGGAACCTGCGACCCCGCCGCGGTCCTCGTGCTGGCCGACCCCGGCACGTCGGCCGACAAGGGCAAGGTCCGGACCCTGCCCACCGCGGGGGGCACCTACCGCGGACTGCTCATCGCCGAAGAGGCCGGGGTGGACGAGCAGCTCGTCCTCGCCCGGCCCGCCATGCTCGGAAACCTCACTGTCACGTAACCGAAGGAGATCGTCATGCCCGGAAGACTCGAAAGCATCAGCGCCCAGCCCGTCATCCGCGAGTTCGCCCAGGGGATCGCGCAGGACGCGGTCCAGCCCGTCGCGGGGTTCCTCGCGCCCACCGTCCCCGTGTCCGCCATGGTCGGGAAGTACAAGCGGTATACCCAGAAGAACCGGTTCCGGATCCCGGACACCCTCCGGCCGGTCGGCGGCCGGGCCGCGGAGCTGCGGTTCGACGTCAACGACGAGACCTACAACTGCCAGCCGCACTCGCTCGACTATCCCGTTGACCGGCTCGAGCAGTACGAGAGCGAGCAGGCGCTCGGCGACATGTTCCGGGAAGGGGCGGTCGCCATCGCCGAGGTCGCGAGCCTCGCCCACGAGAAGACCGTGATCGACGCGGCCCTTGCGGCGGTCGGCAACGGCACGTCCAAGACGTGGAACGATGCCGCCGACCCGGTCGCCGACATCGACACCGCGATCCTCGCGGTCATCAAGGCCTGCGCCTACGGGAGCGCCATGAGCATCGGCGTCCTGTTCGGGGCCTCGGCGTGGACGGTCTTCAAGAACCAGGCCAAGGTCCGCGGCCGGTTCATCGTCGCCCCGTCGATGCCCAAGGGCGGGCTCGGGCTTGCGGTGCCCAGCGAGGACGCCGCGGGGCTCCTGTTCACCGGCACGCCCAAGGTCCGGACGTCGTACATGGTCTACGACACGGCCCCGGAGGGGAAGGACGCGGTCCCCGCGTTCCTGCTCGATACGGCGGTCCTGGTCTTCGCCCGGAAAGAGCAGCCCAGCCGGCTCGATCCGTCCTTCATGAAGACGTTCCGCCTGGCGAACAAGTACATGCAGCCCGGCGCCTACACCCGCGACGACGGCCGCGTCGAGGTGGCGAAGTTCGACTGGTCCGAAGACGTGAAGGTCACGAACTCCGCCGCCGCAGTCCGCTACAACGTCGCCGCGAGCTAGGCCCTCGCCCCTCGGCTATCGGCTATTGGCTATCTCTGCCCTGGAGGTGCCCGGTGAACTGGACGGTCCTCGATGTGGCCTACGTCCTGAACGCGGTGCCCCTGTCGCACCGCGTCCAGATCCAGGCCAGCCTCGACACGACCCCCGGGTTCGCGGCCAAGGTGGCCGAGATCCTCGCCGCGACCCGGCGGGAGTTCCGGACGGCGCTGGCCAACACGCCGGACAACGAGCTCGATCCCGACGAGACCAAGCTGCCCGAGACGTGCATGCGGCATGCCGTCTACATCGTCGAGTACGAGATCAACCGCATCCTGGGCAACTGGGAGCCCGACCTCTCCGCCCTGATCCGGGCGGAGGTCTACCTCCGCGCCCTGTACGAGACCAAGGCGAAGCTGGAGCCCGAGACTGCCGACCCCGTCCCGACCTACGGCCCGCCGGAGGCGGCCGAAGAGAGGAGCCTGCCATGACCGTCCTCGACCGCATCCTCGTGTTCCTGCACCTGAAGAAGCCCCTGGCGCAGCGCATCGCCAAGGTGACACGGTACGACAAGGCCGAGTGCGAGCGGGCCCTCGTGGAGGCCGAGCGACGGCTGAACCTCACCTACGCCGGCCGGGGCATCCAGGTCACGGCCAACATCGGCGACACGCAGATCTCCGCCGGCCACTGGGGCAAGGGCAGGGTGGGGGCGCTCACCCAGGGCGGGCAAGCGAACCAGTACGTCATCCTCTACGTCGATCCAGCGACCCGGCACGAGCACTGGGAGGAGCTGGTCCACGAGATGGCCCACTGCGTCCTCTGGAGCCGCAGCCGCACCGGGCACCCGTCCGAGTACGCCGGCCGGCTCCTGAACTGGAGGGACGCATGAGCGGGATCCCGGCACTCCGGGCCGACGCGCCGACCCGCAGCGGCGAGCGCGAGCGCATCGTCGCGTCCTTCGCGACCTTCTCGGTCCCCGAGTGGGCGCGGGCTGAGATCCTGGAGGCGCTGGACTCCAAGGAGTGGGACTGGTTCCGGGACTGCGACGGCTGCACCTGTGTCTCGGAGGCCTACTGGCCGACGAAGTACTTCCCGCCGTGTCTGCGGCACGACTACGACTGGTTCGTCGGCCATCCCGTCTGGGAATCGAACCTTCGCTTCTATCGGATCTCCCGGATCTACCGCATGACCCGCGCCCGCGCGGCGGTCCGGTTCCTCGGTGTGACGCTCGGTTGGTACGCGTGGTTCAAATGGCGGAATCAGTTCCGCAGAAAGGCATGATCATGAAATCCCTCCGGCCCTCGTCCTTCCTCCTCCTCTGCGTCCTTTGCGTCTTTGTGTCGTCCTCTCCGTCCCGGGCCGGCGACATCGTCCGCGTGGACGCGCGGGCCGACGAGCGCGGCCGCTCGATCGGCATCCGCGTCGACCTGGTCGGGGCGCTCCGCGCGCGGCGCCCGACCAGGAAGGTCTACGTCGAGGAGGCCGTCGCCCTGTGGCGCCCGGCCCCCGGCGAGCAGGTTGCGGCCGCCGGCAGTGTCGAGGCCCAGGACGTGAACGCCGCGGTTCTGGCGAAGGAGACCGAGCGGCCGCAGACGTGGAAGGAGATCGCCGCCGGCCACCTGGCCCGGAACGCGGGACGGTACATCGCCGGGGCTGCGCTCGTCGCGATCGGGGCGGGCGGGTACGCGATCTACGACGCCAACAAGGGCGGCGACGCGCCGGCCGCGGCGAAGGCGGCCGAGCCGACGAACCGGGACAGTCAGAACTACCAGCCCGCCAACTCCCCCACGGTCGCGGTCACGGCCGGCGACAACTCCCCGGTCAACGTGAACGTCTCGGTCACCGCGATGCCCCCGGAGTGACGTCCATGCCCGATCCCTGTCATCACGAAACCGACTGGGGCGCCCTCCACGAATGGCAGAAGCGTATCGACGAGAAGCTTGACGCCATCCTCGCCCAGGCCAAGACCACCAACGGCAGGGTGGGGCGCCTCGAGAAGTGGAAGCTCGTGCTCGCAACCGCCCTCGCCACGATGATTGCGACCGGCGGCGAGTCGGGCTCGCTCTCCGCCCTGGCCGCGAAGCTCGCCGAGCTGATCGCGAAGTAGTCGGCCCCGCGGAACGGGTCTACAGTTTCGCCGCCTTAGCCGAATCACTGATACAAGAGCGATACACCAGTGATACAAACGTGATACAAACGACCATCTTCGGTACTCTCGCTGGTTCGAGGGACACCTGACGCTACAGGACGAAGTCCCGTAACGGCGATCGACGCCGCAGCCAAAAAACCTGCTCCAGATCTGATACGTGCGCGGCCGTCAATCGGCGTCCAAAGGTGTCTAATTCCTTGGAAATACGCTATATTTCGCCAAAATAGCAGCTTCAAGTCCTGTAGCGCCCACCAGGCTTCGTCCGGCGCGCCAGCGGCGGACGAAGCCCGCCCCGGCATGGTTCCCGCCGCCGAGGCGGGGACGGAGCCGGGCTGCGTCCCGGCACGCGCGCCGGACTTCGGCCGGGCAAGCCAGCCGTTCTCCGCAACCCATTGTGCCCCGACGCGCCGCTACATCGGGTTGACCCACGACCTCGGCGCTCCACGGCCTGACCATGGCGCGGCTCGGTAGCATCGTGCGAGTGGTCCGAGATCCACCCCGGTGGCCGCATCAGCTACGACGCGCCGAGCGGGTTTCATGATGACTGTGTGGTGGCGCTGGCGCTGGCGAATGAGACCCGGATTCAAGGAGGGGCGCCGGGCCCCATGGCTTTGCTTGCGACGGCCCATTCCGTCGCGATCCTACGACCTTGCCCCCGAGCGCTCCGGTAGTCCGACCAGACGCGGCTCAAATCCGTTTGCGCCGCCTGCGCTCGCGGGCGTATACCGTCCCCATGCACGCGACCGGTCAAGGGGACATTCTCAATATGGTACGACAGTTCTTGCCTGTCGTTCTTGCCTTCCCGCAGGCGCTCTGGCAGCCTCCCCACGATGGAAATGCCCCTTCAGGCAGGTCTCAGCGGGCGCGTGCCTGCGCCGCCAGAAAAGCGATTTCTTATTAGGTGAACACCGCAGGAGGCTCCATCGCATACCGGGGACAAGTACTTAGGTGAAGGAGGGTCATGCATACGACAAGGGGGAAAACGATAAGAACTGAAATGTCGTTGTTGATTGCGTTTTCGGTTGCGCTGTTGGCGGCGGCGAAGGCCGAGGACGTAAAGGTCTTCGGCGAGGCATTCCGGGTGGAGGGTGTCGGCGACAAGGCGATGGCGTTGTGCCTCGAGGGCGATAAGCTGTACGCTGGCGCGGGTTCGCAGGTGTACGTCTACGACGTTTCGAAACCGCTCGCGCCGCAAAAACTCGGCGAGGTGGACGGTTTGGGCGGAGTCCGCCAGATCGCCGTGCAAAAGGGCATGGCGTATGTTTCCACGCGTGAATACGGATTGTGGATCGTCGACGCAACGAAGCCGCAAAAGCCGCGTATCCGTTCCCGCTTCGACTGCTGCGAACTCGCGACCGGCGTGGATGTCGCGGGCGACGTCTGCTTCCTCGGCCAGCGCCAGAACGGCGTGGAGTTCATCGACGTTTCCGATCCGGACAAGCCGCGCCATATCGCGATGCGCAAAACGGACGAGTCCCAAAGCGTCGTCTACCGCGACGGGTGGCTCTATTCCGGCGACTGGGGGTCGGCATACGTCACCGTCTTCGACGCGCGCGACATGAAGGCCCTCCGCCAGACCGACCACGTGGAACTCTACGGTTTCGGCGACGGCGTGTGGCTGCAGGGCCAGTACCTGTACGCCGCCACGGGACACCATTCCAAGCACCGCAAGGTGTCAGGCGGCGTGACGACCGCCGAGATGCAACGTTTCGGCGGTCCCGCCGACGGCGGCGGCATGGGGCACGGGCTCGATATTTTCGACGTCGCGGACCCGGCGCAGCCCAAACGCGTCGGCCGCGTGGACTATCCGCCGTTCTACGCGCGCGGGCTCGACATGTGGACGCCCCGCACGTCCGGCAACTTGCTGTTCGCCGCCCAAACGCACAACGGCGTGTTCGCCGTGGACATTTCGGACAAAACCAATCCCCGCACGCTCGACCGCTGGGTTTCGCCGAACCCGAAGCATCCGGAATGGCCGAGCGATTGCGTCGGATCCGTGGCCGTGGCCGACGGCGTCGTGTACGCGGCCGTCAACGGCGCGGGCGTTTTCGCGATTCCGTGTCCGCGAGCGAAGGCGGAGCCCTTCGACCACGGCGCGCCGCCCCAAAACGCGTCCTTCCGCGAACCGTATTCCGTGGACGCGTCCGCCTGGCACGCGTGGAAACCGCGCGATGTCGGCCAGGCGCGTGGCGTCGCGGTGAGGGGCGATGTCGTCTACGCCGCCTGCGGCGACGCGGGGCTTTACGCCTTGCGGATTCTGCTGGATAACGGCGGGTTCAAGGAACTCGCCAAACTGCCGGGGCACGACAAGGTGTTCGATGTGAAGGTGGAAGGAAACCGCCTCTACACGGCCGAAGGCCATGACGGATTCGGCGTGTACGAGCTGGAAGGTGCGGCGCGATTCAAGGAAGTCGCGCGGCTGCCGAGAATCTCCGGTGAAAAGGACCTGGCGCTTTACGTCCAGCCGGCCGTGCCGGGTTGGCTGTTCTGTTCCGATCGCCGCGGGATCGAGCTTTATGACGTCCGCGCGTTGCCGGAATTCAAGCACGCGCTCCACAGCGGATCATGTCCGGGCTGGGACAAGTACCTCGCGAACGGTTCGCCCGACGGACGACATTTCGCGTTCAACAACGCCCACACCTCCCTCAAGTGGTTTGACCTCGCCGCCGTTCCCGTGCCGCGGCAAACCGTTGAGACGGCGGCGAATCGGCTGGACCTTTCGAATGGTATCTGCACCTTCCGCGACGGGCTGTCCATCGCGAGCGCGAACGGCAGTTACGTGTTGCTCCAGCCCAACGAAGGCGATCCGGCGGATGGAAGCAAATGGAAAACCTTCAAGTTGCCGGCGGCGTTCCCGGGCGACGGACGGAGCGACGCGATCAGCGGCATTCCACGTTCGGACGGAAAGCGGGTGGTCTTCACCAGCCGTATCAGCCGCCGCGCCGCACTTTACGATTTCACGGACGCCGAGCGTCCCAAGTTGCTGACCGCCTGGAAATTCTCCGGCAATCCGGACATCGCCGATTTCCACGCCGGCAAGTTGGTGATCCCCTGCGGTTACGCGGGCGTGTTGTTGCAGAAATAGGAGGTTCCTCGCTGTTTTCAGTGGCTGACTCCCGCCGGCTTCGGGTGGAGAAGACCCTGATCGGCCGCATGAACACGGCTTCGAGAGGCCCTCGGAGGCCATCGGTTCAATCATTAGTCATCAGTGGCGAATGGGTTACATCGCTCATGGTTCAGCTTCGATGCTCTGGAGGCTGCGCCGACAGCGTATGCCGCCCATCCAGGCGGAAGATCCCAGCCACTGGAAACAGCGAAGAACCACTAAGATGCGAACAAACCAGTCCACCGAATCCCGTG
>CAYXFW010000066.1:0-9789 GCA_964464305.1 uncultured Verrucomicrobiota bacterium | reverse complement strand
CACGTTGCCAAGCTTGTATCAAGTACCCATCGGACCGAGCGCGACAACGCCGTAAGGTGCCTGACTCAGGTCTGCGCAGACATGCACTCCGAAGCTGCGCTGCGCCCGCTTTTGCCATGGCTTTCCGATCCCAACTGGGCGGTCGCAACTGGAGATCCCGGACGGTCTGTGGTCGTTCAGGGACTGCGACGGCATAGGCTCCCCGAGAGTGTGCCGGGATTGATCGTGGCGTTGGAGCGAGCGCGCCCGGAAGAAGCGCCTTGGATCGCCGACGCCCTGGTCCACCAAGGCGATCAAGAGGCTGTCCCTGCTCTCAAGCGGACCTTGGCGAAGCTCTCCGGACAAGCCGGAGGAAGAGCGATTGGGCAGGCCCTGCTGCGTCTCGGGGGATTGACCTTGGAAGAGCAGTCCGAAACCATGATCGCCTATGCGAAACACCCCGCCGCCGTTCCGTGGCGGGGCTGGCGCCAACAGCCTGCCTCCGACCGTAGTACTGTGGAGCTTCCATCCCGGGAGTCCATCGGACAGATCCTCTGCCATGGCAGGTCGAGCGACGACGCCCTCGCTGCCCTTCTTCGGGAGAAGGCCCTGACGCTGGCGGAAACCGACCCCGCCGCGGCGAAGATGATTCTCGGCTTTGTCGAACGCTGGAACACTCCGACCAGCTATAGCCTGATTATCCAGCGTCTGCGGTCCGGTTCCCTTACCGAAGATCTCGTTCAAACCATCATCACGAATCGCGCAGGTCTGCGCCAGGCGCTGGCGTCCGAATCCGGCCTGAAGGGTGGATCTCTCGCCCTCCAGGCTCTCGCACTGAACGACGAAGACGGGATCCGTGGAATCTTGACCGGGCACGAGCCGTTGGTGCAGGCCTTCCTCTGCGCATGTGCCCGGGTGGGACGGATCAAGCTCCCGGTGGACCGCGTGGATCGGCTGCTCGACACGGGCGACCCGCTCGTGTGCCGCGCAGCCGCAGGCTATCTGGAATCCGACGACAGCCCTGAAGCGCGTGCCAAGCTCCTCCGTCGTCTCCGCGGCAACGCCCACATCCTCGGAGCCAAGGGATGGCTGTTTGAACCCGGCCATTGGGCGAGCAAGCACCTCTCGCGAATGGAAGAAGAACTGCGACGCCGCGTGCTCGCCAAGGATGGCCCCGATGAGATTCACGCCTTGCTGTCCGCCGGCGCATGGGGAAGCGACGGACAGTGCATCGTCGAGATGAAGCACGGCCGCGCCCTCTTCACCTTCGACCCGGGTGGCGGTCGGGGTGTCCCGCGGAACCTGGACGAGAAGGAGACGAAGGCGCTCTTGGGGTTTCTCCGGGAGCATGACATCGCGGACCTTCCGCCGCTCAACCAACGCTGCTTTGACGGCACGCAATTCGAGTATCTCAGAATCTCCAAGGACGGCGGCCGTCGCGTGTTCATGGACAATCCGGGCATTGGCCGGTTCGACGAACCGAGGCCGAAGGGCTTGCCGCCTCGTCCCCGGCCCGACCCCGACGATGCGGTCTATGTGGCTCTGGTCAAGACGTTCCAGTGCCTGATCAAGGACACTGGAGCAGCTCCCCCGACATGGTAGGGACCAACCCGCTCATCGCTGCTCCCGCCCCTCAGTCACTTCGGCGCGGAAGCCGGCGTCAGGTCGAGAAGGGCGGCGGATTCGGGGGCGAGGGGGAGGCGGGCGGTGCGACCGGTCCAGGAGACGGCGGCGCCGGTGACCAGGTCGCGGGCGGAGGAGGCGGGCGGATCGGAGTCCAGCGTGACGGCGGCCTCGAGCGGCCCGGGGCTGTCGTTGAATACGGTCAGGTAGCGGGCCCCGAAACGCTCCAGGCGGATCCGCGGGTCGCCCGACCGCGCCCGCGTGACCGGCTCCCATCCGGCCTCCGCCGCGAGGCGGCACAGGGGGATGTACTTCCGGAACAGCGGACGGTCGCGCTCGTAGAGTTCGGGGCGCTTGAAGTAGTGGCCGGTCGACGCATCGGCGCTGAAGAATCCGGGGAACATGCCGCAGGCGAGACTGCGCTGCATGAACTTCTCCGTCCGTTCGCGTGAAAACCGGTCGAATTCGCTGTTCATGAGGAAGCAGAACGGCTTCCCGCCGCACAACGACCGGCGGTACAGGAGTTCGTCGAAGGACATCGGGCGCCACGTGCCGCCCCGGTTCCAGTCGGTCTCCGTCCCCATCACATCGAGCAGCGGCGCCAGCCAGCAGATGTTGATGGGCGTGGCATTGGCCATCATCAGCTTCCCCATGCCGTGCACGTCGCGCTCGAGACCGCGGATGTACTCCCATGCGACGAGACCCCGGAACATGGCCGGACGGTGCGTGCCGGGCGAGAATGTCAGCGGCGCCAGGGCGCCCGCAAAATGGTCGCGGCGGAAGTTCAATTCGTCGGTGACATAGCCCTCGCTGGAATCGATGTACTCGCCGTCCAGATCGCCGCGCCGTGCGGGGCCGTAGAGCGAATCGCGCAGCTGCGCGTTCCACTTCCGCTTGAAGTCGGTCACGTCGCCGGGCACGCCGGGCGACGAGTTCACGCTCCAGACGGCGCCGTCGCACCAGGGCGTGTCGAGCAGCCGCGCGGGCGGACGCCCGGTGTCGTCCCGAAACCCGCTGCTCGCATGCGCACGGGCCGCGGGATCGCGCTTCTCCTCCGCAAGCCGCACGGCCTCGGCCCTCGCGGCATCCAGGGTGCGCGGCGTCCCCTTCGCCATGGACATCCACCACGTCATCGGCTCGGTGTAGCGGAAGGTCAGGACGCCGTGTGCGTCGTCCCACACGGTTTCGTCGTTGCCCTCCTTGAACGCAAAGCCGAAGTCCTCCCACGCGGGCAGCGCGCTGATCTTCGCAAAGGGCATCCAGACACCCTGTCGCGGCACGCGCACTCGAAAGTGCTCCGGAAAGACCTTCTGGTATCGGTCCAACGCTGCGCGAAAACCCCATGCGGGATCGAAGTCGAAGGAACAGACGCGGACGCGGGCGGACGGCTTCTCCGAAGCGAGCCCGAGGTCGAAAGCCACGAACATCTCGCGCGCGGAGGGGTTGAATCCGGCGCGGAAGACAGCGGGGACGTCCATGTCGATGCCGACCGCCATGCCGCGCCCGCCGCGACGGATCGCCGCGAAGGGAAAGCGCGAGAGGCGGCCCATGCCCGCCCCCACATGGGCGGTGAAGGCGTACTCCCGCCCGGGAACCGCAGGCTCGGCCTTGTCGGGCCCGGCCAGCCACTCCCATCCCTCCCCCTCGACCGGCCACGCATACACGAGCGTGACCGCGCGATCGCGGCCGGTCGTGCCGGCGACAACCGCCTCGGTGAAGGCGATCCCGCCCTCCACGCTCCGGCGGCTCTCGATCTTCAACCCCATCGCCTCCCGGCCGATTCGCACGAAGTCGGAACCCGCCGCCACATCCCGCACCTGAAAGCCCTCCGAAGGCGGCGTCACCGGGGCGACGGGAAGACCGTCAAAGAGCGTGGCACCCGCGGGCACCGCGATCGCGCGCAGCCGCGGATCGCGGAATTCGGCCCGCCCGGCGTGCCCGCGCAGGAGCAGGTAGATCGAAACGGACCGGATCGGCTTCTCGGGGACAATCGTCACCTCGCGGCTCTCGCCCTCGTGCGTTCCCGTGGAGAACGGCGCCGCCTGCCCCCACAGGGTCGTGCCGTCGGTATACACGAGGTCGAGATAGAGCGCGTAGTCGTTGTCCCGTCCGCCATCGACCCCGACGGCGCGGCTCCATACGGAAGCGACGAGCGGCTGCGGCACGGTTTGATTCAGGACGACCGTCTGGGCCGCGCCGCGGCGCGCCTTCGCGTCGGCGCCGTTGTTGCAGGCGAAGGAACCGTCGTCGCCGCGCTCGAATCCGGCCCCGAACGGCCGCCAGCTTTCGGTCCGGAGCAGATCCTCGCCCGCCGTACGTCCGTCCAGGACCCGCTTGACAACGGCCCCGTCCTCCGGCGCCGCGGCGCCGACGGCCGCCGCCATGGCCAACACGGCAAGAACGGCGATTCGGACGAATGAAGTCTTCATATCGGTTCTCCCCGCGGGCGAGGATATCGCAATCCCAAGGTCGTGCCCATCCCCAGGGCAAACGCAAGACATTTCCACGCCCGCGGGCCCAAAGCGGCCCGCTCGAGCGCGCAGAGCGCACAGAGGAGGAAGGAATCGGCGGGGAATTGGGTTCCAGAGGGGCCGTTTCGTTCCGAATTTGTCTCTGCGAACTCTGCACGCTCGAGTGAGCGCCGAGCGAACGGGCGCGAGATCTGCAATTCGCCATGTCGGAAGATGCGCTTTCCCTGTGCCCAAATCCTCGGCCTCGCTTGAGAGATCAAGAACGAAGGTTGCTTCGAGGGTCTCCCGCACGGCGCCGACGGAGCGGCGCCCTCCAGGTCCGTCGTCTCGCACCTCTATGGGATCCGACCTGGAGGGCCGCGCTCCGTCGCGGCCGTATCCATGCGCTTGTTGCGACGGACCCATTCGCGCACACCCGGCCTGGGCGAGGGTCTGGGCCTGACCCATCCCTGTGGCCGGCGGCCGGCGATCCTGATAGGCTGGAGCGATGACTCATATTTCTCCCGCCCACCCCGGAACGCGATCCTGCGCGTGGTCGCCGGCCCTTGTCGTGGCCGGCCTGTCGATGGCGTTCGCATCGATGCCTGCCACCGCGCTGACGGTCCGCGTGGACCCGGCGGGCGGCGCCCCGCGCATCGTCGTCGACGGAAATCCCGTCCGCGCGCGCATGTTCTGGGGCTCGCCCGGCTCGTCGCCGCTCCCTGTGCCCTCGACGGGGACACCGACCGCCTTCGAGTTCGTTGCGATCGGCGGCGCGACCAATGGCACGATGCATTTCCGTTTCGGCGCGACCGCCGGCGAGGTGGTGCTCGACGACATCCGCATCGTCGACCTCGACTCGAAGCGCGAGGTGGTCCCGCTCTGCGACTTCGAGGACGGCACGAACAGCTTCCGGCGCGACTGGACCTTCTGGCCTCCCCGCCCGGCCAACACGGTCGGCGCGATCGACGTCGTCCCCGGCGCCGGTCGCAACGGCACCGCAGGGCTGCGCGTCACGCTCAAGCCGCCCGCCTCGGGCCCGTGGCCCGATTTCCACATCTACCACCACCCGCGCCTGACCCTGGAGCACGGCCGCCGGTACCGCGTGGAATTCTGGATCCGCGGCGAACCGGCGCGCAAGGTGTCCGTCGCCCTCTACCGCCCCGGCGATCGCTTCGAATTCGTCGGCGGCCCGCAGAGTGTCTTCGAAAGCCAGATCCGGCTCGCCGCCGCTGCGGGTGTCAGGTTCGTCAGCTTCCCGGTCCCCCTGCCCTGGCCCCGGCCCGGCGAGGCCGCCGATTGGACCGGCCTCGACGCGGCGTGCCGGCGCGTGCTCGACGCCAACCCCGGCGCCCTGCTGATCCCCCGCGTGCCGATGGACCCGCCCGCGTGGTGGCGCGAGGCGAACCCGGACGATGTGATGAAGTGGGAGAACGGCCGGCGCGACAAGGCGGTCCCCGCCTCGCCGCGCTACCGCCGCGATGCGGCCGCGCGGCTGGCCGCGCTCGTCGGGCACCTCGAGTCGACGCTGGGCGAGTCCGTGGCCGGCTACCATCCGAACGGCCAGAACACCGGCGAGTGGTTTTACCAGGACACGTGGCTCCCCCCTCTCAGCGGCTATGCGCCCGCGGATGCGATTGCGTGGCGGACATGGCTGCGGACGAAGTACGGTACCGACGATGCCCTGCGTCGCGCCTGGGGACGGCCGGATGCCACCCTCGACGAGGCGCCCGTGCCTCCGGCCGCGGAACGCCATGCGTCGCCCGCCGGGACCTTCCGCGACCCGGTCCGCGAACGCCACCTGATTGATTTCGCCGCGTACCAGCAGGACGCCATGGCCGACTGCGTGTGCGAACTGGCCCGCGCCGTCCGCACCGCCTCGCACGGCCGCAAGCTCGTCGTCTTCTTCTTCGGCTACCTGTTCGAATTCGCACCGGTCGCCAACGGACCCGCCGTCTCGGGACACTACGCCTCGCGCCGCGTGATCGACTGCCCCGACATCGACGTGCTCTGCGCCCCGATCTCCTACCACGACCGCGGCCTCGGCGGAAACGCGCCGGCCATGAGCGCCGCCGAGAGCGTCGCGCTGGCCGGGAAGCTCTGGCTCAACGAGGACGACACACACACCTACCTGGCGACCGGGACTCCGCCCGGCGCCCGCGACCACGTCGATACGCTGGAGGAGACCAACGGCCAACTGGTACGGAACGTCGCCCAGGAGGCCCTTCGCAACTTCGGCACCTGGTGGATGGACCTCGGCTCCAGCGGCTGGTTCGACGACGCGGGAATGTGGCGCGAAATGCGCCGCCTGAAGGCGCTCGACGACCCCCTTCTCAAGCACCCGACTCCCTTCCGGCCCGAGGTCGCGGTCGTGGTCGGCGAGCGCGCGATGCTGCGCGTGACCCCGAAGGGCTCCGCGGTCACGCGGCGCGGCATCTACGAGGCCCGCACCGCCCTGGGCCGCATGGGCGCGCCGTACGGGCAGTATCTCCTCGACGACGTCCTCGCCGGCCGCGTGCACGCGAAACTGTACGTGATGCTCAACGCGTGGGACCTCTCCGCCGCCGACCGCCGGCGGCTGCTCGACGCAACCCGCGGCGCGGCCCGGGTCTGGTGCTACGCTCCCGGCCATTTCGAGGGCGACACCGTCGCCCCGCAGGCCATGCGCGATCTGACCGGCTTCCGGCTGGAACCCGTCACGCCCGTCCGGGGCTGGGCCGAGCCGACCGCCGCCGGGCGGACGGCCGGTCTTGCGGAGGGCTTCGGGCTCCAGGCCCCGGTCCTGCCCCTCTTCGCCGCACAGGATGCGGCCGGCGGAGAAATCCTGGCCGTCTATCCCGACGGATCCGCCGCCGTCGCGCTGCGGCGCGGCGCGGAAGGGGCGTCGCTCTTCTCCGGGGCGCCGGGACTGACCTCGTCCCTGCTCCGGATCGCGGCCCGCGAGGCCGGCGTCCACCTGTTCACGACGAACGACTGCAACGTGTATGCCAACGCCGGCTACGTCGCGCTCCACGCCTCGCAGGACGGCCCGGTCGATCTCAACACCGGCCGCGACGGGGAGATCTCGGACGTGCTGACCGGCGGCAAAGCCGGCCACGGCCCCGTCCTCCGGCTGGACCTGAAGCGCGGCGAGACGCGGGTGCTGAAGTACTGACCCGTCCCCCTCTCACGCCGGTCCATGCGGCCTTCGTGGGGCAGACCCTCCCGTCTGTCACACCGCCACCGTCCGACCGACAGCAGGCCCCGCATCGGCACTGTCTCCGCCGCTCCGACTCAGGGCCGGCCGACCTCCAGAGACAACGGGCCGGTCCCTGGGCTTTCGAACGGCCCCGCGGACGGCCGGTCGGACGCCCTGCGCTTCCCGAAGTAGTCCGCATCCACCCCAAGCGGAGTGCCGTCGGGGTTCACGAACGGCAGCTGTGGAACGGCGGCCTTGCCCAGCAGGTCGGTTGTGACCCGCTTCGTCGCAGCCTGCTTCATCTCCGGGCTGGCGGCGAACTGCAGGACGGCCGATCCGCCCTTTTCGACGAGCCTCAGTCGCGGGTCGACGCCCGGCGCCACGACCGCACCCTCCTCGGTCGCCAGAGGCCGCGCGCCGTTGAGGTAGACGTTCCCCGCGGCCACGGACGGATGCTCGCGCACGTCGTACATCCATGTCCCGTACCCGGCCGCGCGCGCGTGGCGGTCGTCCTTCTTCGCCGACGCCACCGGTGCGTCGCCCGCGCCGATGAAGATATTGTTGAAGAAACGGTTGTCGCCGCCCTGGATCGTGCTCAGTCCCGCCACAACCGTCGAATGCGCCGGGTGGTACGGCGTCTCGCGGCGCAATTCCTCGGCGCTGATCAGCTTCCCGGTCCAGAGGTTGTGGACGAACGCTCCGCCCTGGGAAATATCCAGCAGCCCGGTCGGCGAAAGGAAGATGTTGTTGTCGACGAGGTACGGCCCGTGGTCCACCTCCATGAACAGGTCTTCCGACGCGTTCTCGTAACACAGGTTCCGCGTGATGCGCGTGCCCTGCGCCATCCAGTCCATCCAGAGGCCGCGACACGTGCGGAAGATGCGGTTCCCGGCGATTTCGCAGTCGATCGAAGCATGGATCTTGATGCCGGCCATCTCGGCGCCGGTGAACAGCTTCCTCACATGGATGTCGTGGATGACGTTGCCGCTGATCCGGCTGAACGCGGCGCCCAGGCTGCCGACGATGCCGGCCTGCTCGCAATGCGAGATCGTGTTGTCGCGAACCACATGGTGCCCGATGTTCTCCCGCGTCCACGGGATGGCGTGGGCGTGGGCCCGTTCGAGGGTCTTCACGTAGCCCTCGGCCGAATTGGCGGACGTGTTGTCGAAGCTGTCGCCGTGCTTCCCGAGCGCGACGCCGACGCACCGCGAATGGGAGATGTCGTTGCTCTCGATGATCCAACCCCGGCTCCAGTGCGTCCCGATCAGCCCCGGCTGCTCCGCGGTCGGCGGAGCCCACGGCGTGGCCGCATGTCGCAGGGCGAACCCCCGCACGGTGATGAAATTCCGGCCCGGCTTGTCCGGGTAGAAGACGGTCTGACGGACATTGATCTCCGCCTGCCGCGCCCCCGGGGCCGCCCCCCGCGACCTCACCCAGATTGTGGTGTTCGTTCCATCCACGAGCGCGAACCAGGTCTCGTTCGTACTGCCCGGCGCCATCACATCATCCAGCGCTGCGGCCTCGTCCAGCCATGTCCCGTCGAGATAGACCGCTCCCGTGTGGTGCTCGCGGCCCTTCGGCGTAAACCAATCGCCGCGGATCCGGTCGCTGTACGGGTTGAATCCGCCAAAAAACGAATTCGGGAGGGTCGTGTTCCATACGCCGTCCCGGACCTGAGCCCAGTTCGTGACGGCCTCGGACCCCCGGATCTCGACCGCCTCGCCGGGCGCCGCCCGGTACACGATGCGCCGCGCGTCCGACTCGCCCCCGCGCGGCGGATTGACCCGCTCGCGGTAGAGGCCGGCATGCACCGTCACGGTGTCCCCCGGTTGCGCGAGATCGGCCGCGCGCTGGACCGTCCGCAGCGGCGCGGCCGCCGTTCCGGGACCGGCATCGCTGCCGCCCGTCGCCACATGGAATTCGGCCGAGCGGGCGGCGGCCGCGATCACGACCGCTCCCGCAAGACCAAGGGCGTCCATTCTCCACACGACGGACTTCACGGTGGACTCCGCAGGACGGACCTTGCCCGATCCCGCCGGACCTTTCGCGGGATCAGACCTTGCCCATCTTCCGAAGAGCCCCAAAGCACTGGGCGACGCTCTCCAGGGGCTTCTCGCCGCTCTCATGCTCGACGATGTACCATTTCGTGCCGCCGACGGACTCGCACACCTCGAAGACCTCGTTCCACTTCACGACGCCGTCGCCCGTGACGGCGCCCTTCGGACCGCCTTCCTCCTTGAGGTGGACGGTCAGCGAGCGCCCCGGGTACTTCTTGAGGATGGCCACCGGATCGCCGCCGCCGCCGAGGCAGTTGCCGGTGTCGAGCTGCATGATGACGCCCGGGCCGGCGTTCGAGAAGATGACCTCCCAGGGCGTCCCGCCGTCGTCGAACTTCTTGAAGTCGCCGCCGTGCGCGTGGTAGCCGACGTGCATCTTCCTGCCGGCAACCTTCGCGGCCTGGGCGGTCAGAATCGCCGCGGTCTCCTTGCACGCCTCGACAGTCGCGAGGCGGTCTTTCGGAAGGCCCGGCACGACGAGATACGGATTTCCGAGAGTGCG
>CAYXFW010000065.1:0-9831 GCA_964464305.1 uncultured Verrucomicrobiota bacterium | reverse complement strand
GCGGGTCTGATGCCGCTCCACGGCTGGCTTCCCATCGCGCACCCGGCCGCGCCGAGCCATGTCTCGGCCGTGATGTCGGGCGTCATGATCAAGACCGGCATCTACGGGCTTGTCCGCCTCGCCATGCTCTCCGGCGGCGTCCCCGCCGGGTTCGGCTGGCTCCTCCTCGCCGCCGGCCTCGTCTCGGCCGTCCTCGGCGTCCTGCGCGCCCTCGGCGAGCGCGACCTGAAGCGCATGCTCGCCTACAGCAGCGTCGAGAACGTCGGTCTGATCGCCGCCGGCCTCGGTCTCGGCTTTCTCGGCCTGGCGCACGGCCGCCCCGCGGTCGCCTTCGCCGGCCTCGCGGGCGGGCTCTTCCATATGCTGAACCACGCCTTCTTCAAGGGTCTGCTCTTCCTCGGCGCCGGCGCGGTGGCGGAGTCGGCGGGTACGCGCGACATGGACCGCCTCGGCGGCCTGTGGCGGCGCATGCCGGTCAGCGGGCCCGCATTCCTCATCGGCGCCGCCGCGATCGGCGCCCTCCCGCCGCTGAACGGATTTGCGGGCGAGTTCCTCCTCTTCGCCGCCGGGTTTGCCGGCGTCCGCGGGGACGGCCCCACCGCCGCCGCGGGCATCGCTGTCGTCGCCGCGCTGGCGCTGATCGGTGGACTCTCCGCCGCGTGTTTCGTCCGGGCTTTCGGCATCTCCTTCCTCGGCGAGCCGCGCACCGCGCAGGCCCGCGCCGCGCGGGAGGTCGAGTCCTCGATGCAGTGGCCCCTCGCGACGCTGGCCGGCCTTTGCGTCGTCACGGGCCTTGCCGCCGCCCAGGTTCTGCGGGCCCTCGGCCCGGCCGTCGCCTCGATCGCCCCGTCCGCCGTGCCGGCCGGCACCGCCGCGCTCGGCTGGGCCGTGCTCGCGGGCGCCGCCGCGGCGCTGCTCGCCGGCCTTCTGCTGCTCGCCCGCCGCACCCTGCTGGCGCGGCGTACCGTCACCGCCTCCGGCACATGGGACTGCGGCTACGCGCTGCCGGACGCGCGCATGCAATACACCGCCACCTCGTTCTCGCAGCCGCTGCTCGACACGCTCCGCCCCGGAACCCCGGCCTCCCTGGCGCCCGCGGCCCCGCGCCATCTCTTCGCCGAGCCCGTGACTTTCGACGCCGGGGCGCCGTCCGCATGGACGCGGTGGCGCGCCAACCTGCTGCGCACCCTCGCCACGCGGCTCGCGACCCTGCGCTGGCTGCAACACGGCCAGATCCACCTCTATGTCCTCTACATCGCCCTCGCGCTGCTCGTGCTCCTGATCGTGGGGCTGGCGCCATGAACTCCGCCGCCGTGCTCCATCCGTTGCTCGCGCTGGCCCTCGCGCCGCTGCTACCGGGCGTCATCGCGCGCACGAAGTCGTTCTTCGGCGGACGCCGCGGTCCCCCGCTGCTGCAGCTCTACTTCGATCTCGCGAAGCTCCTGCGCAAGGGCGCCGTTTACAGCCGCACCACGACCGCCCTTTTCCGCCTCGGCCCGGCCGCCGGCCTCGCCTGCGTCGCCACGGCGCTGGTCCTCATGCCGCTCGGCGTCGTGCCGCCCGTCGTCTCGTTTGCCGGCGATGCGATCGCCGTCGTCGGCCTGCTCGCCGCCGCCCGCTTCGTCACCATGCTCGCCGCCCTCGACACCGGCTCCGCATTCGAGGGCATGGGCGCCAGCCGCGAGGCCGCCTTCGCCGCGCTGGCCGAGCCGGCCCTGCTGATCGGACTCGCCGCGCTGGCGCGGGGCGCGGACGGCGCGCTCTCGCTGGGCGGCATGATGGGCGCGGTCTCCGCCGCCGGATGGACCGCCCACCCGCAGGTCTACGCCCTCCTGGCCGCCGCCTTCCTCGGGGTCGTCCTGGCGGAGAACGCGCGCATTCCCGTGGACGATCCCGCCACGCACCTCGAACTGACCATGATCCACGAGGTCATGGTGCTCGACCACGGCGGCCCCGACTTCGCCATGATCCAGTACGGTGCCGCCCTGAAACTCTGGGTCACCGGCGCGCTGGTCGTCGGACTCGTCGTCCCCGTCCGTACCGGCCACGCCCTGCTGGACCTTGCCGCCGGCGTCGGCGGCCAACTGCTGCTCGCGGTCGGCATCGGCTGCGTCGAATCCTCCATGGCCCGCCTCCGTCTCGTCCGCGTCCCCCACCTCCTCGTCGGCGCCGGGGCCCTGTCGGCCCTCGCATTTCTCCTCTCGGTGTGGAGGTACGCATGAACGCCGCTGCCGACATGATTCTCGTGGCCCTTGTGCTGACGGGGTTGGCGCTGCTGGGATCGAGCCGTCTTGCGGGCGGCATCCGCACGGCGGCGGCGCAGGGCTTCCTGCTGGCGCTCCTTCCGCTCTTCATGCACGGCGAGGGCGGTGACGGGTTTGCGGCCTGGGGGCTGGCGCTCGGCAGTGCGGCGATCAAGGGCTTCCTGTTCCCCGCCTGGCTGCTGCGCGCCGTACGCGAGACCGATGCCCGTCGCGAAATGGAACCGTTCGTCGGACCGACGATGTCCATCCTCGCCGGCCTCGCCGTCCTCGGCCTCGCCTTCTGGATCTCCTCGCGTCTCCCGCTGCCGCCCTCCGCGCGCGCAACGCTCGCCGTCCCGGCCGGGTTGTTCACGGTCTGGACCGGCCTCTTCCTGATCTGCGCCCGCCGCAAGGCGGTCACGCAGGTGCTCGGCTTCATCATTCTCGAGAACGGCGTCTTCACCCTCGGCATCGCGCTGGTGCGCGGGACGCCGTGGCTGATCGAGCTGGGTGTCCTGTTGGACGTCTTCGTCGCGGTCTTCGTCATGGGCATCATCGTCTTTCACATCAGCCGGGAGTTCGACCACATGGACGCGGACCGCCTGGACCAACTGAAGGATGCGCCGCGATGATCCCGCTGCTCGTCCTCTTTCCTTTCGCCGCCGCGGCCCTCGCGTTTCTCGTGCGCCGCCCCGGCGCCGCGCGCGCAGTGACCGTCGTCGCGGCCGCGATCCAACTTGCCCTGGCCGCCGCCGTATGGTCCCTCCGCCCCGGGCCGGCGTGGCACGGATGGATCGCCGCGGACGATGCCGCGCTGCCGATCCTCACCGTCACCGTCCTGCTCTTCCTCGCCGCCGCAATCCGGGTTGCCGGCGTGGCGCGGAAGGCCGAGAGCGACAGTCGCGACATGCCGGACCACGTGGTCGCCGGATGCCTGCTGGTCCTCCTTGGCACGATGTCCCTCGCGGCGGTCAGCCGCCATCTCGGCATCCTCTGGGTCGCCGTCGAGGGCACGACGCTCGCTTCCGCCCCGCTGATCTACCTCCGCCGCACCCCGCGCGCGCTGGAGGCGACGTGGAAATATCTCCTGATCTGCTCCGTCGGCATCGCGCTGGCCCTGCTCGGCACCTTCCTGCTCGCGGCCTCGGCGGACCCGACCGGCACGCGCGCCGTGTCGCTCACGCTCGACGACCTCGTCCGCGACGCCGCCTCGCTGCAGGCGCCGTGGCTCAAGGCCGCCTTCATCTTCTTCCTGGTCGGGTACGGCACGAAGATGGGTCTTGCGCCCATGCACACGTGGCTGCCGGACGCCCACAGCGAGGCGCCGTCCGCCGTCTCCGCCCTGCTCTCGGGCGCCGTGCTCAACTCCGCGTTTCTTGCCCTGCTGCGCGTCCACCAAGTCTGCACGGCCGCCGGCCTCGGCACGTTCAGCGGCGACCTTCTCTCCGGCCTCGGTCTTCTCTCGGTCGGCGTGGCCGCCTTCTTCCTGCTCGGCCAGCCGGACTACAAGCGCATGCTCGCCTACTCGAGCGTCGAGCACATGGGCCTCCTCGCCCTCGGCGTCGGCGCGGGTGCGGCGGGCGTTTTCGGCGCGCTGCTGCATGCCGTGAATCACAGCCTCGCGAAGGGCGCGCTCTTCCTGACCGCCGGGCGTATTCTCGACGCATCGGGCACGAAGCTGGCCGCCGGGGTCCGCGGACTGCAGACCGCCATGCCCGCGACCGCCGCGCTCTGGATCGCCGGACTCTTCGCCATCGCCGGCGCCCCGCCGTTCGGCACGTTCCTCAGCGAAATCTCGCTCTTCAAGGCGCTCTTCGACGCCGGGCACTGGAAGACCGGCGCCGCGGCCCTGATCCTGCTCGCCGTGGCCTTCGCCGGAATGTCACGCACCATGCTGGGCATGCTGCAGGGCAGGGAAGGGGAGGATCCCGCCCCGCTTCGTCCGCCGGTTTCGCGACGGGCGGACGCGGCCACCTGGCTGCCGGCCGCCGCGCTCTTCGCGCTGGTCGTCCTGCTCGGCCTCTACGTTCCGGGCTTCCTGCGCACCACCCTCGCCGCCGCGGCGGTCGCCGCGGGAGGCGCGCCGTGAGAAGCTCCTTCCTGTCGTTCCGCCCGGAGGAGCGCGTGGCGCGCAGCGCCGTCCCCGTGCTGCCGGTCGATGCATTCCGCGACGGCATCCTCAAGGGCACCGTCGCGGGCGACCGTATCGTCGCCTTCATGGGCCTCCCCGCGGAGACGCCGGCCGGCCCGCCGCGCGTGCTCGCGATCCTGGCGGACGACTCCACCGGCCGGCTCGCCGCCGCCGCCATGGAGCCGGGCGATGCCTATCCCGCCCTGACCCCCGACTGTCCGCAGGCGCATCTGTTCGAGCGCGAACTCGCCGAATCGTGGGGCATCGCGCCGCAGGGTCACCCGCAGCCCGCGCCCGTCCGCTATCCGCAGCGCCCCTTCCGCGTCGCGCCCGGCGCGGTCGCCGCGAGCGTGCCGCCGGGAACGGGCGTGACGTACCGCGTCGAAGGGGACGCGATCCACGAAGTCGCCGTCGGCCCCGTCCACGCCGGCATCATCGAGCCCGGCCACTTCCGCTTCCAGTGCCAGGGCGAGACCGTCCTGCACCTCGAGATCGCCCTCGGCTACCAGCACCGCGGAGTCCAGCGCGCGCTGGTCGGCGGCCCCAGCCCGCGCACGCCGCACCTCGTCGAGACGCTCGCCGGCGACACCAGCATCGGCCATGCCCTCGCCCACGCGCAGGTCGTCGAGGCCCTCGCAGGTCTCCGCGTCCCCGCGCGCGGCCAAGCCTGGCGCGCGATCGCCCTCGAGCTCGAGCGGATCGCCAACCACACCGGAGATCTCGGCGCGCTCGCACAGGACGTCGGGTACCTGCCCACCTCCGCCTACTGCGGCCGCATCCGCGGCGATTTTCTCAACGCCACCGCCGTCGTGTGCGGCAACCGCTTCGGCCGCGGCTGGGTCCGGCCGGGCGGGGTCGCGTGGGACGCCGACGCCGCCCGGATCGCCGACCTGCGCAAGCGGATTGTCGAGGCCGGCCGCGACGCCGCGGGTGCGATCAACCTGCTCTGGGACACGCCGTCCGTCCTTTCCCGCTTCGAGGAGACCGGCCGCCTCACGCTGGAGCAGGCGACGGCCCTCGGCCTCGTCGGCCCCGCCGCCCGCGCCTGCGGCCTCGAGCGCGACGCGCGCACCGCGTTCCCGTCCGGCTACTACCGCTTCGCCCAGATCCCGATCTCGACCTGGGCCACGGGCGACGTCTTCGCCCGCGCGCAGGTCCGCTGGCTCGAGATGCAGCGCTCGCTGGTCTTCCTGCGCGAACAGCTCTCCTCGCTCCCCGGCGGCGCCGTCGCCGCCGCGCCGGCTGCGCCCGCGGCGGACTCGCTGGCGGTCTCGCTCGTCGAGGGCTGGCGCGGCGAGGTCTGCCACGTCGCCGTCACCGGCCCCGACGCGCGATTCCTTGCCTATGCCGTCGTGGACCCTTCGTTCCATAACTGGAGCGGCCTGGCGCTGGCGTTGCGCGGACAGGCGATCTCCGACTTCCCGCTGTGCAACAAGAGCTTTAACCTGTCCTACTGCGGCTTCGACCTGTAAGGCGCGCGCCATGCTGAACGAACTGATCCAGAGGCTGAAGCAGGGACACCGGACCATGCCGTTCCCGTCGGACGCGCTCCGCCTCCCCGACCGTTTCCGCGGCCGCCCGGAGATCCGGCCCGGTCCGTTGCCGGAGGCGACGCTCGACCGCGCCATCGCATCCTGCCCCGTCGGCGCGCTGCGTCGCGAGGACGGCGGCAACCTTGCGCTCGACATGGGCGCCTGTCTCTTCTGCGGCGCCTGCGAAGCGGCCGGCGACGGTGCGGTGAAGTTCACGCAGGACTACCGCCTGAGCGCGCGCCGGCGCGAGGACCTGGTGGTCCGCGCCGGGCCGGCGAAGCGGATGGCGCCGCTCGATTCCGCGCGCCTGCGCCTCTACGCCCGCTCTCTCAAACTCCGCGAGGTCAGCGCGGGCGGCTGCAACGCCTGCGAGGCCGACACGAATGTTCTCACCACGCTTGCATGGGATCTCGGCCGCTTCGGCATCCAGTTCGTCGCCTCCCCGCGCCACGCCGACGGCCTCTTCGTCACCGGCCCCGTCACCGAGAACATGCGCCTCGCGCTGCTCAAGACCTGGGGCTCGATCCCCGGCCCCCGCGTCTGCATCGTGACAGGTTCCTGCGCCATCGCCGGCGGCCCTTTCGCCGGGGAAGGAGTTTCAAGTTTCAAGTTTCAAGTTCCAAGTTCGGACGGTCCCCTGACCCCAGCCGGGTCGGATCTCGGCCCTCGGATCTCGGCCCTCGGCCCCCGCCCCTCGTCCCCCGAGCACCACAACGGTGCGACCCACCTCGTGCCGGTGGACCTGTTCATCCCCGGCTGCCCCCCGCATCCGGCGACGATCCTGGATGGGCTGCTGAGGTTGCTGGGGCAGATCGAGTAGAACCGTGCTGCGGGGCGGAAGTGTGGCGGTATGGCAGTGTGGCGGTGGGGAAGTGGGGGGCCGTGGACGCCGTCATCCCCGCGGTTCGATGACGATGATGTCGGAGGTGATCGCCCAGGCGTCGGCGAGGTTCATGGGCTTGCACTCGTGGCCTGCGCCCCACGAATCGGAGAACAGGATCTCGCCGTGGGGGAGGTTGTACCCGACGATCAGGCGCATGTGGCTTCCGGTTTCCTGCTGGAGAGCCGCCGTTTCCCGGACCCAGCCGAGGGTGACGCTCCAGAGCAGGGGGATTCCGGCGTCGACATTCTTGGCGATGAGTTTCTGGAAGTTCTTCAATCCGGCCTTGTCTTCGGCACGGGCCTGCAGCGCGGTGGCCGTGTCCATGCGGGACATGATTTCCTCGAACGAGGAATTGTCCTTCTCCCAGTCGACCCGGACCTGCGACTTTTTCGCCTTTCTGGCGAGCCGGTTGTAGTCGTCGAGGAACTTCGTGAACTCGGTCATGCCCATCCGGTATTCCACCTTCGAACGGATACCCCACTTTTGACCCATCTTCTCCAGCATGTCCCGCATCGCATGGAGGCCCGTGCCGCTGTCGGCGGAGGAATTGGCCAGTTGCGCGAGCTGGTGCAGGTTTGCCTCCTGGCCATAGTACCGGAGAACGCGTTCCGTGGTGGCGATGACGCAGTAGCCGCGGTCGCCCTGGTCCACCATGGGGATGCCGTCGATCCGGACGCCGCCGGACTCGCTCCGCACATTCTGGCGGATGTCCTTCTTTCCAGCGACGGTCGGCGCCGATGCGCGCGCGGCCGGACCGGCCTGGGCCGCTGCGGCGGGCGGATTCGTCGCCACCGGCTGAAGAACAAGCAGGATGTACTCCGAGCGATAGTCGCGACCCTTCCCCGCGGCGCTCCAGCGAAGCTCGGCCCGGGTGATGCCCCCGCGAATCCACCCGCGCCGTTCCTCGCGGACGCCGGTGCGCACGCGCACGGTCGATTGAGTGACGGACGCCGCCCCCGCCCATGCATCGAGGTTCGTCGCGATGGAGGCGGTGAGGGCGGCGAATTCCTCTTCCTTCATCGTGCCGGAATCGCCGCGGTTGTACAGCGAGATCTCGAAGGCGACCGGCCGGTTCTCCCGGACCCGCAGGTTCGCCTCGAATATGCGGCGCCCAAGGAACGTGATCTGGGGACAGTTGGCATAGGCCGGATAACGGGCGGAATCCCGGGCGGCCGAGATCCAGTCGAAGCAGCCCTCGGGGGCGAGATCGACAATGGGCGAAGCGGGATCGCTCCACAGTTGCTCGCTGTTCAGCACCGGGTCGAACGGCACGTCCCCACGGCAGGCGATGGACGACAAAACACAGACCGTCAGCGCGATCGCGACAGTGCCCATCGATGTCCGCAAGCTGGAGACCATTCTCATCGCCTTTGCCCCCGGAGGCGGCATATTTGTCCGCCTCTTCAACTATTAGACGTCCACCGGAGCCAAACGTTCAAGCTTTCTTTCGCCCGGCTCCACCGGCCCTACCCAGACCCGAACGCCGTGCGTGGTAGGGCGCGACCGCCGGGCGCGCCGGGGATGGCGCTTGCCACGGGCGGAAGGCGAGGGGATAATCCGCGGCCCTTGCAGGCGGGCGATGGGACTGCGGCGGGGCATGGAAGGCGGGCGACGGACATGGCGGACGACAAGCGAAACACGTGGGGCGCGAAGCTGTGGCGGACGGTCACCTCGGTGTTGCCCGTCGCCAAGTCTCGGCGCGGACAATGCGGCTCCTGCGGGCTCTGCTGCTCGCTGCCCAACGTCTGCCCGTTCCTGCGCTACCGGACCGACGGCCGCTCCTACTGCGGCATCTATCACTTCCGCCCGCTGAACTGCCGCAAGTACCCCCGCTGCTCCTCTGAACACATCACCCGGCCCGAATGCGGCTTCACGTTCGAAGGCGACTAGCGGATTACGAAGAGCTTCTCGACGAGCCACCAGGCGCCCTTGAGGACGTAGCCGACGGGGCCGAGGATCCGGGCGGGTTCGAGATCGACCTCGAGCGCGGAGAGATCGGCCTGCGACCGGATGGACTTGAGGCGGCCTTCCATGGAATCGATCTCGCCCTGCAGCCGCGTGAGCTGCTCCTCGACGGCGACGATGTCCTTCACATCCTTCGCTTGCGCCAGCAGGGCGCGCAGGCGGTCGCGGAGCGCGGTCTTGTTCGCAAGGACGGCCTGAAGATCGACGACCTCCTCGGTCACATCGCGGGCCGAGACGCGGCGGGAGGTTTCGTCCCCCAGGGCGGCGATCCGGTCCATCGTGGCGTCGAGGCCCGCCGAGGGGATTCGCAGCGCGACGTTCGCGCCATGGTCGTCCGTCACGGATGAGGACTCGACGTGGCCGCCCGCCGACCTTGCGATCGCCTCGACCTGGGTTACGGCAACGCGCACGTCCCGCGTCTCGATCGTCTGCCAGGCTGAGCGCAGAATGACGCGCCCGACCTGCGGCGCGCCCGCCGAGACATCGCGAAGCATGGTGGGCTTCTCGCGGTACACCCCCGAACTCGAACACCCCGCCGCCACCGCCGCCCCCACCACCATCGCCAAGAGCTTCGAATCCATGAACATCCCTCCGCTTCCTTTCCCCGAGCATAGCGCCGGCCGCATCGGTTGGCCATGCCTGTCCTTCCCGCTGTGTTCTTCGCTCGGGCGCGGGGTCGGTATCGCGATCGATAGGAATCCGCCCATCCACCCACGGTTCCTGCTGAACCACGCAACCCCGTTGCCCGAGCTTCGCGAACATTGCCACGATGCTGTCCAGCAAGACCGATACGCCCGACAACGTACTCGATGGCCGCCCGATACACGTCGAGTTTTGCGTGCCCGAAGGCCCTCTCATTCTCCATTCGACCCCGATACCTGGCAGAAGTCTCCGGCAGACGATCTCTATTTATCAGGACGCCATCCGCAGACATACGTTCCGGTTAGCTTCTCCTCAATCCAGTACACCCACAATTTCCCCTTGTTCCGGTTGAAATATTCTTCCTTACTTGGGCTGTCCGGACCTTTGACGAATTCGTATCGGATCATGTACGTTTTGCCCACTTCAGCGGTGAAG
>CAYXFW010000064.1:5449-9856 GCA_964464305.1 uncultured Verrucomicrobiota bacterium | reverse complement strand
GGCTCGTAGGTCGGGACGGAGTTGCTCGGAAAGCCGACCGTCAGGGCCGCGGCGGACCCCGGAGGGGCGCCGATCAGGGACCACGAGACCGAACTGACAACGCCTCCGGTCTGGACCAGCGCCTCCATGTAGACGGGTTGGCCGAGCCCAACGTTGGCGGCGCCGCCGCTCTTCTGGGTGATGTTGGTCATCCCGTAGGTCTTGATTTCCTGCGGCGTCAGCGGCCGGAACAGGATCCGGGCCGTCTGCCCCGGCGCCGGGGTCACGCTCCATGCCAGCCCGAGGGTCACGGCCAGTGCACGCATCGCCACACCCCGTCGCATGGTCTTGATTGATTTCATGGAGGCAACTTCTCCCGTCCGTTCAACATTCACCGGCAACCGCTCCGACGAGACAACACCCTTGCTCGCCGACCGACGCTTCCACAGCGTGTTCCACATGCGCCCCGCAGGGCCCTGCGGCAGGCTCCGCGTCCCGCCCCGCCGCAACCAGCCTGTCCTCGAACTCGTCAACCTTGGCGTCGATGATGGCGCCGCACAGATCCAGATCCTGCTCCCGGTACCGGATGCTCTCGCGCACCGTCTCTTCCATGTCCCCGATGTCGAAGAGGTGGACGCCCGGAATGTCCCGGACATCGGCCGCCACGTCGCGCGGCACCGCAATGTCCATGAGGACCAGGGGACGGCCGGCGCGCCCCGCCATCACCGTCTCGATATCGCTCCGCTCGAGAATGACGTGGGGGCATCCCGTGGACGTGAGCACGATGTCGATGTCCGCCATCGCCTCCAGGCAGCGGCCGAAGGAGACCGCGGTCCCGCCAAACTGCGCGGCGAGCTGCTCGGCCTTGTCGACGGACCGGTTCACGACCTTGATGGACGAGGCCCCCTTCTTCGCGAAGTGGCGAAGGCATTTCGCCGCCATGTCGCCCGCGCCGATGACCATGACCTTGCGGCCGGCGAGTGACGCCCCGAACGTCCGCTGCGCATGCCGGACCGCCACGCTGCCCACGGAGGCCGCACCCTTTCCGATGGCCGTGCGCGTGCGGACTTCCTTGGCGGTCTCGAGCGCTTTCTGAAAGAGACGGTTCAGCCGGGGACCGGTGTGCCCCTCCGCCCGGGCCTTCTCGTAGGCGTTCTTGACCTGCCCCGTGACTTCCGTTTCACCCAGCACCATCGAGTCCATGCCGCTGGCCACGTGGAAGAGGTGCTGCACGGCATGCCGGCCCTCGCAGGCGTAGAAGCCGGCCGCCGCGTCGAGCGGCCGGTCGGCCAGGCACGAGAAGAGCTCCCCCGGTGCCGGTCGGGCAGCCCCGCCGACGGCGTAGACCTCCACCCGATTGCAGGTCCACAGCAGAACCGCCTCCGCAAATCCAAACCGGCGGCGGACGCGCTCGGCCGCCCCCGCCTGAGCGGAGGGGGCCACGGCAAACTGCTCCCGGATGGCCACCGGCGCCGTCCTGTAGCTCAGCCCCGCCATGTAGATTCGCTGCATTCCGATCTTCCGTCCGTCCCGCCAAAGGCCGAAACAAATCGACCGACCCAAATTTGACTTGCGGGGTTCATATCGTAGACTGCCTGTGATGTAAACTAAAAACCTCCCACTCTGTGGGAGTATCTTTTCGGGCGAGGAGGGCGGCGTGAGCGCGAGAGCACATCGAATTCGGGGAGTTGCGGCTGCAGGGGTCCTGTCGCTGGCCGTTCTCGCGCAGGCCGGGCCCGCTCCAGACGCGACGGGCACGATCACCGGCACCGTGACCGAGGCGATGGATGGAGGCAAGTACACGTATCTCCTCGTCCAGTCCGGCACCTCCTCTCTCTGGGTGGCCACCACTCGGATCGGGGCGGTCCGCGGCGACCCTGTCCGCGTGGAGGGTGGCACGCTCATGTCGGACTTCAAGAGCACCACGCTCAACCGCACCTTCGCGAGCATTCTCTTCGCACAGGACGTTCGGGTGGGAACCAACGGGACCGGGTCGCAGGTGAAGCTTCCCCGGGGCCATCCGCCGATCGACCAGCCGCGGGCCTGGGAGTCCGCCGACCCGGCAAGCGACCCCTCGACCGTATTCGCCGGTGAGGTTCTGGAGGTCCTCGACACATCGGGCTACACCTACGTCCGGATTCTCACTCCGGCCGGCGAGGTCTGGGCCGTTTCCAACCGGCTCGCCGTGAAGGCGGGCGACCGGGTGAAGGTTCCCGGCGGGCGGTGGATGAAGGACTTCGAGAGCCCGACCCTCAAGCGCACGTTCGACCGGGTGTGCTTCGCGCCGAAGATCGTGAAGGAATAGCGGCCGGAGTTAAGGGTTCGCCGTTCACGGTTCACGGTTCAGGGTTCACGGTTCGCGCCAACGACAACGGCTGCCGCGCGTCATGCGCGGCAGCCGTGTTCGGTTTCGACGATGCCGACCGTCTACTTCTTGGCGGGGACCAACTGCCTGCAGAAGGCCACCACGGCGTCGATTTCCTCCGCCGTCAGCTTTTCCTTGTAGGCGGGCATCTTGTCCTTGCCGTCGACCACAAACTTGCGAACCTCATCGTCGCTCTTCGCGGCAATGGGATCGAGTTTCAGCTGCTCGAGCGTCACGCCCTTGCAGAGCTTCTCGGTCGCCTTGGCGCTGCCCTCGCCCTTTTCGCCATGGCACTTCGCGCACTTCGCCTTGTAAATCGCGGCGCCATCGGAAGCCGCACCCGCCCACGTCGCCGCAGCGACCAGCAACGCGCCTGTCAGAATCAACTTCATCCGTCGTCTCCCGTAGGGTCCATCCGTTCCCGGGCCGTGCCGGCACACGCCGGCGTGCGCGGCCCGAACGAAGGGTCCACGGGCGGCAGGATGCCGCGCCGCCCCCGGAATGCAAGTTTAAAGCGACCTCACTTTCCCGCTTGCCCGCGCCTTCCCCTTCCGCGTAAGGTCGCTCCCACAGTGTGGGGTGATGATGGGCCAGGCCGGAGAACGACCACAGAAGGCGAAGGGGCGAAGGATGGAGATGCGGGATTCGCGGAGGCTGCGCGGCGGGCTCCGGCAGCGGACGGGCCGCGCCTGGCGGGTCGCCTGGGCGGTCGCAGGACTCTTGGGCCTCGTGCAGATCCGCGCCGCCGAGCCGGTCACGAAGCCCCCCCTCGTGCCGGACCGCGAATGCGTGGATTGCCATGACGACCAACCCGAGCGCGTCACGCGCCTGTCGGCGTCCGTGCACAAGGACGTTGCCTGCGCCGACTGCCACGAGTACTCGGCCGGAAATCTCGATGCGCACCAGAAAGCCATCCCGTTCGGAAAGAGAGCCAGCTGCGGAAACTGTCACCGGGAGCCCTACACCAGCCACCGCGACAGCATCCACGGGATCTCCCTCGATGCCGGCGTGAGGGAGGCGGCGCAATGCTGGGACTGCCACGGCAGCCACGGCATCGTGAAGGTCGACAGCACGAACAGTCCGGTCCGCCCGGAGAACCTGCCCGGAACCTGCGGCCGGTGTCACGACAACCCGGAGTTCGTCGCCAAGTTCAGCATGGGGTTCAAGACCCTCGCCGCCCATTACAGCAAGTCCGTCCATGGCCTGCTGCTTGCGAACAAGGCGTCGGAAGGCAAGACCGCCTCGTGCGTGAAATGCCACGGCGTGCACGACATCAAGAATCGCGTGCAGCCGGGTTCCACGATCTCCAGCTTCTCCGTCCCCGCCACCTGCGGGCAATGCCATCAGGAGGTGAGGAAGGAATACGAGAAATCGATCCACTGGGTTCTGGCGCGGCGCGGCGTCCACCAGGCGCCGGTCTGCAACGACTGCCACAGCGAGCACGACGTCAGCCGCGTGAACACGGTGACACCCAAGGCGGAGATGCGCCGCCTGCAGGACCAGAGCTGCCTTCGGTGCCACGCCGACCCCGTGCTCGCGGGCCGCTTCGGCCTCGACGCCTCCAAGGTCAACCAGTATCTGGACAGTTATCACGGGCTGGCCGCCGCCCGCGGGGACAGCCGCGCCGCCCTGTGCGTGGACTGCCACGGCAAGCACAGCATCCTGCCGAAGGAGCACCCGGACTCCCTCATTCATCCGGCGAACGTTCAGAAGACGTGCCAGACGTGTCATCCGACGGCGACCGGCGTCTTCGCCCAGAGCTACACCCACAACCCCATCGTCGCCAAGTCGGCCACGGTGGAGGCGTGGGTGCAGCGGATCTACCTCTGGCTGATCGTTTTCGTCATCGGCGGCATGCTTTTTCACAACCTGCTGGTCATGGTGCACGAGCTGCGCAAACACAAGGCGGCGCGAAAGTCGGAAGTCGTTCTCAGCCGGTTCAACCGGAGCGAGGTGGTGCAGCACTTCCTGCTCATGATCGTGTTCGTCGTACTGGCCTTCACCGGCTTCGCGCTGAAGTTCCCCGACTTCATCCTGTACCGGGCCGTCGAGAACCTCGGCCT
>CAYXFW010000064.1:0-5439 GCA_964464305.1 uncultured Verrucomicrobiota bacterium | reverse complement strand
ACCCGTCCTTCAGGTTGCCGCCACCATCGAGAGCGGCCTGAACGAGCCCCTGCGCCAGTGGATCCACCGCATCGCCGGCGCGGGCCTGATCCTCCTTGGCGCCTACCATCTCTTCTACCTTGCGGCCCGCCGCAGCGGCCGCGCGCTCCTGGCCGGTCTGCTGCCGGGATGGCGGGACCTGCGCGAGTTTGGCAACAGCGTCCTGTACTACCTGCGCCTGCGGAAATCGCATCCGGAGTTCGGCCTCTTCAACTATGTCGAAAAATCCGAGTATTGGGCGCTGGTCTGGGGCACGGTGATCATGGGCGTCACCGGGTTCATCCTCTGGTTCCCCATGGTCGTGGGCGAATGGGCGCCGGTGTGGCTTATCCGCGCCAGCGAACTGGTGCACTACTACGAGGCGATCCTGGCCACCCTGGCCATTCTCGTCTGGCATCTGTTCTTCGTCATCTACCACCCGGGCGAGTACCCGATGAACCTGAGCTGGATCGACGGGAAGATCACGCTGTCGACCTTCAAGACCCACTACCGGCAGCAATACAAGGAGATCCTCGCCGACTGGAACCGGCTGCGGCTGGGCCGGGTGAAGGAGACCGACCTCTCCTACCGCACCCGCGAGTTCCTCTCCTTCCTGCGCAACTCCGGGCTCGATCCCGACAAGGTGATTCAGGAAGATCTCGCGCAGGACGGGGAGCTTCGCGCATGGCTCGCCGGACAGGAGTGACCCACATGACGACGCGACCTTCCACCGGCCGACTGCTTCAGTCCATCCTGATCGTTTCCGTGGCGGTTCTCGCCTTCGCCTGGTGGCGGCAACGGCAGGAACTCATGGACGTCCGGACGGCGAACGAACGCCTCGCGCGAGCCGGGGAGAGCGGAACGCCGCGCCCGGGCTCCGGGACGGCGGGGACACCGTCCCCCGCGCCAGCCGCCCCGCTGGCGGCAGCCTCCGCGCCAAGCCAGGTGCTGACGCCAGCCGGAATGGCCTCAGCCCCGCGGACTGACGGGCTGGTTCTCGACCGGACCCGCGTGGCATCCGATGCAACCGGCCTGCACGCCACGATGAGGTTTCGCGCCACCACGACCGATCCCCTCGGCAACGTGAGCGTGGTCGTCCGGCTTCCCCGGAACAGCGAGGGCCGCATCCTCGATCTGGGCCCCGCGAACGGCGCGGCATTCGCATCCGCCATGAAGCAGATCTCCGAAGATGGGAGGTTCGCCGTGTACCAGGGCACCGCCGACCGGATGGACGCGGTCGAATTCGCCCTGTCGGTGTCGGCCGCCGTGACGGCAGATGTCCGGGGCACCTGCGGGATCGGCCCCTTCGATCTCGCCATCTCCGCCGACAAGGCCGCGGCCAGCCCGAAGTAGGCGGGGCGGCGCCGGATCAGTTCGGGGCATTCTCGCTGAGATAGCGCCCCAGGACGCAGCATCCGATGCAATTCAGCACGCCCTTGACGCTGCCCTGGCGGGACCGCTGGCATTCGTTCGAGGCGACCAACCAGCAGAACCTTCCCCCGCTGATCCGGAAACTGGCGCATTCCTGGCGAAGGGATTCCTTGCAGCCCATCTGCTCCCAACAAGGAACGCCGTTCCATTCGTACCGTTGCCGCAGCGCGAGCAGGGTCAGGAGATGGCGGAGCGCGTATTCGGGGACGCGCCGCCATCCCTGTTCGTAGCTCTCGACCGCCTTCGTCGAGATGCCGAGCGACCTCGACGCCCCCGCCTGGGTCAGTCCGAGGCGCAGGCGGATGGCTCGGAATGCCGCGGTCCGGTCGGTCATGTCATTCGCGGAGAACCCGGCCGCGAGAGCGGACAACTCCCCACCCTCCGCACCTGGCCGACGCCCTGCCGGTCTGGCTTTCGCATGCATGACCACACTGTAGGATATCCCGATCCTCGTTGCGACGACTTTCGAACGCTCGGGACCGCAGCACGGCCGGGGTGGACGGCAAGCGGACGGCCGGTGTATACAGAATGGGAAACGGGAGACGGAGATGAAGAGGATTCTTGCCGCCGCATGCGTCGCTGCAATCTGGGGCTCCCTCGCGGAAGCCGCCTCGTCGGTCTGGAAGGTGGAGAAGGAGGGAAGCGTGTTCTACATCGGCGGGACGTGCCACTTCCTGCGCGAGAAGGACCTCCCCTGCCCGCCGGAGTTCGACCGGGCATATGCCGCGGCGGACCTTCTGGTCCTGGAAACCGATCTCGGGAAGCTGCAGGAACCGGAGACCCGGAACCTCGTGATGGCCAAGGCGGTCTACGCCGACGGCTCGACGCTGGATAAACACCTGTCGGCGCCGGCCTACGAAGCGCTCGCGGCGTACTGCGCGTCGAACGGCATCCCGGTCGCCCAACTGGCGCAGTTCCGCCCGTCGTTCGTGATGACCGCCCTGACGGCCGCCGAGCTGGCCAAGATGGGGGCGACCGGAAAGGGCGTCGACCTGATCCACTATGAGCGGGCCCGGAAGGACGGCAAACCCGTCGAAGAACTGGAGACGATCGAGGAACAGATTGAGGCCGTCATGTCGATGAGCGACGGCATCGAGAGCGACTTCGTCCTCCAGTCCCTGCGGGACATTCACAAGGCGCGGGAGCAGATCGAGACCATGCTTGCCGCATGGCGGAAGGGCGATATGACTGTCATGGGCGACCTGCTGGTCCGGGAGTTGAAGGACAAGGCGCCGCAGGTCTACCAACGCATGCTGGTCGACCGGAACGAGCGTTGGCTGGCGCGGATCGAGACCTACCGGAAGACCCCGCGCATCGAGTTCTTCCTGGTCGGCGCGGGCCATCTCGCGGGACCGGACAGCGTGCTTCAATCGCTCGGCAAGCGCGGCTACAAGGTCACACCGCTGTGAGTGCGGGCAGGCTGCCGATCCGCCGGCGCGGCCGGACCGCCGGGCCCACGCCGATCGCGGCGTTGGCCGTTCTGTGGGCTGTGTCTGCCGGTGCGGCGCCGCCGACTGCGATTCACGCCTACAGTTGGAGCCCCGTGCCGCCGGAATGCCGTCACATCACGCCCTTCGTCTGGATCCGGAACGGCAGCGGCCCGGCCGCTCTGGCGCGCGAGGCGCTCGCGCTCCCGCCGGGACGGCGAGCCCTGTTTTCCTGGGACATGCACCGAGGACTCCTGACGGACACGAACGATCGGTGCCGCGATGCAAGAGGCAGCCCCACGCCGCACATGGGCATCTGGCCGGAGCATGGCACCGAGGCCGTACGGGGCCGGTTTGACGACTTCTTTCGCCATTTCCGGGAGGCCGGCGGCGTGGCGGATCTGCTGATTCTCGATTTCGAGGGCGGCTACAGCAACTGGCATATCGGCGGGCTCAAGAGCCGGGATCGCTGGCTGGCAATCCAGGGCGACCCCCGCTTCGCCGCTCTGGAACGGCGGCTTGGATTCGGGGACTTGCTCTCCGTCGCAGAATTCTCCCGGGGCACGAACTACCAGACATGGAATGCGGTGGTGGCCGGGCTGCTCGATGCGAGCCTGAATCGCGCCGTGTTCGCGCCGGCGCGGGCCCGGTTTCCGGCCATCCGGTGCTCGAACTACGGCAGCGTGATCGTCACCGGGGAGAACGCGGGACCGGACCTGAACGGTCACCGCGAGTGGCGACTCGGCGGCCCGGTGGGCACGCATGTGTCCCGATCGTTCTACGGAAGCATCGGCCAGCTTGCGGCGCGAAAGCTGGACGGCGTCCAGCCCCTGGGTCAATCCCCGTTCGCAGGCCTGCTCTACAGCGTGAACCGGCTGCGGGACATGGCCCGCTCGTCGACGCTGCCGATGCATCCCTGGCTCGCTTGGCAGCGCTACGCCGGCGACGGCCCCGGGAAGCCCGTCGCGACCATCGGCGACTCGCCCTACTATCGCGAACTCGCAATCCATCTCGCGCTTCACGGCGCCACGGAGTTCTTGTTCTGGAATCCGCACCGGTCACCGACGGCCCGGGATCCGGCACCGCTGTCCCAGCCGGAGGACGAGATCCTCCTGGACGGGATCCTGGACGACTTGAACCGCCGGCTCGGCCCCGGCCCCCGGAAGCCCCTGACGTTGCAGCCGGTGGCGTGGAACGCGCGCGTCATCGTCAGCGGCCTGCGTGTGGGCGATCGGGTGACCTGGCGCTTCACCTTCGCCCCGGGCGCGGGACCGTGTGCCGCCTCACTGGACGGCAAGGCCGTACGCCTCGAGCCGGCGGCGGGCGAGGCGGGAGCATGGTTCACCCATGCCGCCTCGCAGCAACTTGTTCTGAAGTAGTCTAGACGCAATGCAGTTCTGCGGGGATGGCTTCCAGAGTCGCAAATGATCCGCTGTGGCTGCGACCGGTGGTCGCAGCCCGCAAGTGCCCACGGTGCCCATGAAGGCCGCGACCACCGGTCGCAGCTACAGAAGACAGCTCGGGTGCCGTATCTTGGCCGCCGTCGCTTGTCCCTCGTGAATACAGCCCGCATAAGTGCCATGCGCCCCTTGCGACCAAGTGGCTTGCATTCCGGTCCCCGGCCCGGCAACGTGGAACGAAATGCCGCCGTAGCGGGCGGGTGGCGGACGGGTCCGGCGTAGCCTGCGGAGGGATGATGCAATGAACGATGGAATCAGGACGAATCGGCGGCAGTTCGTGACCGGAACCCTGGCGGCGGCCTGCGTGGCGGCAGCCCCCGGCGTGGTGCGCGCGGCAGGCGCCAACGGCCGGATCCGCATGGGCTTCATCGGGGTCGGCAACCGGGGATCGCAACTGCTGCGACTCTTCATGGACCAGCCCGAAGTCGAAGTTGCCGCCCTGTGCGACGTCTACGAGCCTTTCCTCACCCGCGATCCCTCGCGGGTGGCGCAGCGGTACCGCGACGAACTCGGAGGTCGCCTCCCGACCCTGGGCGAGAAGTTCCCGAAACCGCCGAAGCAGTTCAAGGACTACCGGCGGCTTCTCGAGGACAAGGACATCGACGCGGTGTGCATCGCCACGCCGGATCACTGGCACGCGCTGCAAACGATCGACGCGATGAAGGCGGGCAAGGATGTCTACGTCGAAAAGCCCCTGACGGCGACGATCGTCGAGGGACGCCGCATGGTCCAGGTCCAGCAGGCGACGAACCGGGTCGTCGCCGTGGGACTGAACCGGCGCGGGAACCCGGGCTACCTGCGCCTCGCGGGGCAGCTGCAGGCGGGCCTCCTGGGCAAGATCTGCGTGGCCAGCGCCGCCCGGATCAGCAATCTCTTCCCCGACGGGATCGGCCGGCAGCAGCCCGCCGACCCGCCGAAGGACTTCGACTGGGATCTGTGGCTCGGCCCACGGGCGGCCCGCCCCTACCGCTATAACATCGCGCCGTACAAGTTCCGCTGGTTCGGCGATTTCTCGAGCCAGATGGGAAACTGGGGCGTGCATTACTGCGACGTCATCCGCTGGATGATGGGCGAGACGGCGCCCTGTGCGATTTCGGCCCACG
>CAYXFW010000063.1:0-9914 GCA_964464305.1 uncultured Verrucomicrobiota bacterium | reverse complement strand
GATCTCCCAGCCGTCCAGGCCGGGCAGCAGGATGTCGAGCAGAACCGCGTCGTACGCCCAGGTTTCCGCCTTGAACAGACCGTCCTCGCCGTCGACGGCCGTGTCGACCGCGTAGCCCTCGTCCCGCAGCGCCCGCGCGATGCCCGCGAGCAGGTCCGGCTCGTCCTCGACGATCAGCACTCTCATGATTCGCTCCGGCGCGCCCCATCATGCCACGGAACCCGCGCCACGGCACGCATTCTGACGCGCGCCACCTGAAGACGAGATGAAGGCCCGAAACGTTGAAAGACCCCGCATCCTGTGCGCTTCTGTAGCCGCGACCGCGGGTCGCGGCGTCCCGCGTACCGGGGCGCTTGCCCGCCGCGACCCCCGGTCGCAGCCAGCATGCGCCGGGCCCCGTGGCTGCAACCGGTCTGCGGCCCCGTCGCGCAGCGCGAAGGCGGAGAGCGCGATCGCTTTGCGTTGCGCAGCGAGGTCGCAGTACGCGACGCGCCGGTCAGCCTCCGAAGGCCTGCAGGAGGGCGGTGAGCTTCTCGCGGCGCGCGACCAGTTCCGCGCGCTTGGTGCGCTGCTGCTCGACGGCCTCGGGCTTGGCGCGTTGGACGAAATTCGCGTTGGAGAGCTTGCCGTCGACCTGCGCGATGCCTGCGTCGGTCTGCGAGATCTGGGTCAGCACCTTGGCGCGCTCGGCGGCGGTGTCGATCAGGCCCTCGACGGAGAGAAACACGGTGCCGAGCCGGCTCACGGCGCTCGGCATCGCGCGCGGCGGCTCGAAGGCGGCGTTGATGCGGACGGTTCCGGCGCGGGCGAGGCTGGCGATGGAGGTCCGGTCCGCCTCCAGCCGTGCGGCGATTTCCGGCGACGCGGCACGGACCGTCACATCCGCCTCCTGCCGCGGCTGCAGGCCCACGTCGGCGCGTAGCGTGCGCGTGACGCGGATCAGGTCGTGCTTGTCCTCGACATAGGCGACCGTGGCGGCGTCCAGCCCCCACGCGGCCCGGCCGGCCGCGTCGCGGGCGCGCGGCCACGGGGCGCGGACGATCGTGTCATGGCGCGCAGCGTAGCCCATGCCGTGCCACAGCTCTTCCGTGATGAACGGCATCAGCGGGTGCAGCAGCCGGAGCGCGGAGGCGAAGACGTGGTGCATCACGGAGAGCACCGCGGCGCGCCGCGCAGGATTGCCGCCCTGGAGCGCGTCCTTCGAGTACTCGACGTACCAGTCGCAGAACTGGTGCCAGACGAAGTCGTAGAGCGCCAGCGCGTAGTCGTTGAACCGGAACTTCTCCAGCGCGTCGTCGCACGCGGCGATGGCGTCCTGGAGCTTCGCCAGGATGTGGATGTCGTCCGGCGCCAGGGAGGCCGGGTCGAGGGCGGGCGCCTCGAAGTCCCCTGGCGGCGGCGCCCCGGGCGCCTGCATCTGCATGAAACGCGCGGCATTCCAGATCTTCGTCGCGAAGTTGCGGCCGACCTCGAACTTCTCGTTCGAGATGTAGACGTCCTGCCCCGTCGCGGTGAGCATCATCAGGCTCGAGCGCAGCGCGTCGGCGCTATAGGTCTCGATGATCGCCAGCGGATCGATCGAGTTGCCAAGGCTCTTCGACATCTTGCGGCCCTGGTCGTCGCGGACCGTGCCATGGATGTAGACGGTCGAGAAGGGCTTGCCGCCCATGAACTCGAAGCCGGCCATGATCATGCGGGCGACCCAGAAGAAGATGATCTCCGAGGCCGTGACGAGCGTCTGCGTCGGGTAGTAGCGGGCGAGGTCCGCGCCCTTCTCCGGCCACCCGAATACGCTGAACGGCCACAGCCACGAGGAGAACCACGTGTCGAGCACGTCGGGGTCCTGACGGATGCCGACGTCCTTGCAGACCGGGCAGCCCGCGGGCTTGCCGCGCGCGGCCCACGTGTGACCGCAGGCGTCGCAGTAGAAGACCGGGATGCGGTGGCCCCACCAGATCTGCCGGGAGATGCACCAGTCGCGGATGCCGTCCATCCACTGCAGGTACACGCCGGTCCACCGGTCGGGCACAAAGCGGATTTCGCCGCTGCGCACCGCGTCGGCGGCGGGTCCGGCGAGCGGCTTCATGCGGACGAACCACTGGCGGGACAGGCGCGGCTCGACCACGGTGTGGCAGCGGTAGCAGTGGCCGACGGCGTTGACGTGGTCTTCGATCTTCTCGATCAGCCCGTCGCGCTCGAGGTCGGCCAGGAGGCGCTTGCGGCACTCGAAGCGGTCGAGCCCCGCGTAGGGGCCGGCGGCCTCGTTCATCGCGCCGCGGTCGTCCATGACGTTCACGGGGGCGAGGTGGTGCCGCTGGCCCATGGCGAAGTCGTTCGGGTCGTGCGCGGGCGTCACCTTGACAAGTCCGGTGCCGAACTTCGGGTCGACATAGTCGTCCTGGATGAACGGGATCTCGCGGCCGAGCGCCGGCAGGATCAGCGTGCGACCGGCGAGGTGCAGGTAGCGCTCGTCCTTCGGGTTCATCGCGACCGCCACATCGCCCAGCAGCGTCTCGGGGCGCGTCGTCGCCACGACGATCCAGTCCGTCGGCCCGCCGTCCTTGAGCCGGTAGCGGATGTGGTAGAGGTGCCCGCGCGACTCCTCGTGTTCGCTTTCCTCGTCGGAGAGGGCGGTGGTGCAGCGCGGGCACCAGTTGACGATGTAGTCCCCGCGGTAAATGAGGCCCTTGTCGAAGAGGCGGATGAAGACCTCCTCCACGGCGTGGCTGAGGCCCGGGTCCATCGTGAAGCGCTCGCGGTCCCAGTCGCACGAGCAGCCGAGCGTCTTGAGCTGGCGGATGATGGTTCCGCCCTTCTCGCCGCGCCACTCCCAGACCTTCTCGACGAACGCCTCGCGGCCGAGATCGTGGCGGCGCTTGCCCTGCTTCTTCAGTTCGCGCTCGACCACGTTCTGCGTGGCGATGCCCGCATGGTCCGTGCCCGGCACCCAGACGGCGTTGCAGCCGCGCATGCGCTGCCAGCGGGTCAGCACGTCCTGAATCGTGCTGTTCAGGGCATGGCCCATGTGCAGGATGCCTGTGACGTTCGGCGGTGGGATGACGATACAATAGGGCTCGCCGCCGCGCGCGGCGTCCGCGTGGAACAGGCCCCGGGCCAGCCACTCGGCGTACCACTTCGACTCCACCTGTTTCGGATCGTAGGTTTTGGGCAGTTCGCTCATGGGAATCCGTCCGTTCGCAAACCCGACAGCCTAGGCAAATCCCCGCCCTGCCGCAATCGCAATTCCGGGCGCAATTCCGGGCGGCTATTCATGTGTGGCGCACGGCACTTCTGCCGGGATGGCATTCAGAGTCGCATGTGATCCGCTGTGGCTGCGACCGTCGGTCGCGGCGGGCAAGCGCACGGGGACGCAAGAAGGCCGCGACCCGCGGTCGCGGCTACAGCAGACCCGCCCAGAAACCGCATCTTGGCCGCCGTCACTTGTCTCTCGTGATCAGGACCCGCAGAACCGCCATCCGCCCCTCCATGTGTATCATTATCGAGTGCGGTCGCACTCGATATTGATACAGAGGGAGGGAAGCCCGCGGCGCTGCTGCGGCGCGCCCTCTGGGCAAACGCATCTCCCGGCGCGGCGAATTCCGGGTGGACCGTGTCCCGCGCCTGCCCGCCCGGCGGTCGGCGGGCTTGCGCGTGTGCGATGGGGCGTGCTACGAAGTCTTCCGGCGCCGGGCGGGCCGCCCGGTCCGGCGGGCGCCGGAGGAGAACGACATGAAGGGTTCATCGCTGGGGCGTCGCGAGTTTTTGAAGGCCGGGGCGGCGACTGCCGGCGCGATCGCGTTTCCGACCCTCGTTCCATCGTCCGTCTTCGGCGCGGATGCGCCCAGCAACCGCATCCGGGTCGGCGCCATCGGGTGCGGCCGGATCGCCCGCGATGCGGACATCCCCGGCACGCTCAAGGCGGGCGGCGTCTATGTGGCGGTGTGCGATGTCGACGCCAACCGCGCGAAACTCGGCAGGGAGTTCATCCGCGAGTGGTGCGCGAGGAACAAGAAGCCTGCCCCGGAGATCGAGGTGTTCGGCGATTACCGCGAAATGCTTGCGCGAAAGGACATCGACGCCGTCACCATCAGCACGCCGGACCACTGGCACGCGCGCCCGGTCGTCGATGCGGTAAAGGCCGGCAAGCACGTCTACGTGCAGAAGCCCGCCGGCCGCATCTACGCCGAGGGCCGCGCGATGCGCGACGCGGGCCGGTCGACCGACCGCATCATCCAGTTCGGCACGCAGCAGCGCTCGAATGCCACGTTCCGCCAGGCCTGCGAGCTGGTCCGCAACGGACGTGTGGGCACGCTCCGGGAGGTCGAGGTCGGCCTGCCGACCGATCCCGCCGGCGGCAACCCGGCCGCGATGCCGGTGCCGGCGACCCTCGACTACGATGCGTGGCTCGGGTGGACGCCCGACGTTCCGTACACCGAGGACCGCGTGCATCCGCAGCAGGGATTCGGACGGCCCGGCTGGCTCCGCTGCGAGCAGTACTGCTGCGGGATGATCACCGGCTGGGGCGTGCACCACATGGACATCGCCCACTGGGGCATGGACACCGAAATGACCGGCCCGGTCGAGATTTCCGGCACGGGCGAGTTCCCAACTTCCGGCCTCTGGACCGTCCATGGCCCGTACCGTCTCGAGATGAAATACGCCAACGGAGTGACGCTTCGCATCTGCGACAAGTATCCCAACGGCATCCGGTTCATCGGGTCCGAGGGCTGGGTCTTCGTCTCGCGCGGCGGGCAGAAGGCGACCGCCAGCGACCCGACCAGCGGGACGCGCGCGCTCAAGGCGCTGGATGCCAGCGATCCGAAGCTGCTCGAGCCGCTCGTCGCGCCGAAGGTCCGGCTCTACGAGAGCGCCGACCATTACGGGAACTGGCTCGAGTGCATCCGGACCGGCCGGAAGCCCATCTGCCCGATCGAGGTCGGCCACCGGTCGAGCGGCGTCTGCAACATCGGCCACATCGCGATGCGCCTCGGGCGCCCGCTGAAGTGGGACCCGGCGAAGGAGGACTTCGTCGGCGACGCCGCCGCCAGTGCCGCCCTGACCCAGGTCATGCGGCCGAAATACGCGGTGTAGGGATTTAGGGATGGAGGTGTCGGTGCCGGCACTCTCGGCCATGGGGGCGGTCCTGGTTGCGCCGGTTCTGGTCGCCATCGTTCTGGTGGCGGTCTACAACCGGCTGGTGACGCTTCGCCAGCGCTGCCGCAACGCGTTTTCCCAGATCGACGTCCAACTTCAGCGCCGCCATGCGCTGGTTCCGAACCTGGTTGCGACGGCCCGCGGATACCTGGCGCACGAGAGCGATACGCTGGAGGCCGTGGCGGCGGCCCGCGGCCTGGCCGCCGCGGCGGCGGGCCGGGCGGCGGCGACATCCGGCGGCGCGCAAGACGTGACCGAACTCGGGGCCGCCGAGTCGGGGTTGGGGCGGAGTCTCGGGCGACTGATGGCGCTCGTCGAACGGTATCCCGCCCTCCGGGCAGATCGTACGATGGCGCAGTTGAGTGAGGATCTGTCCGCCACCGAAAACCGCATCGCCTTTGCCCGGCAGGCCTACAACGACGCGGTCATGCTCTACAACTCGATGCGGGAGTCGGTGCCGGCCGTCTGGATCGCGCCGCTCCTCCGGTTCGAAGCCGCCGCCTACTTCCGTCTCGAGAACGACCGCGAGGCTGCGGTTCCGTCGGTGAGCGTCGGTTGAGCGTCATGGACTTCTTCGAATGGCAGGACCGGTCGCGCTTCCGGACGGGCGTGTGGGTGGGGCTGTTCGCTCTCGCGGTGGCGGCGATCGTCGTCGCCCTCCATTTTGCAACGGCGGGCGTGCTGGCGCTCGCGACCGAAGGCGACTTCGCCCGGTACGCCGGGGATCCGTTCATCCTCGGCGCCGTGGCCCTGGCCGCGGGTGCCGTCATCGCCCTCGGCACGGCCGAATGCCTCGCCGAACTCGAAACCGGGGGCTTCGCGGTCGCGGAGATGGTCGGGGGCCGGCGCGTCGCCCTGGCGGGCGCCACGGATGCGGAAGTCCGGCTCATGAACGTCGTCGAGGAGATGGCGATCGCCGCCGGCCTTCCCGTGCCGGTCGTCTGCGTCCTCGACCGCGAGCGCGGCATCAACGCCTTTGCCGCCGGCTGGAGTCCGGACCAGGCCGTCGTGTGCGTGACCCGCGGCGCCCTCGTGCAACTGCCGCGCGAGGAAATGCAGGCGGTGGTGGCCCATGAGTTCAGCCACATCCTGCACGGCGACATGCGCCTCAATACGATGCTGCTCGGGTTCCTGCACGGCATCCTGTCGTTCGGGTTGATGGGCCGCGCGCTGCTGGTCGGCGACACGGAAGACGATGAGGGGTTCGTCCCCATCGCGCACGGACGGTTCGCCTTTCTGACCCTCGTCGCAGGAGTCCTGCTGACCGCGATCGGATACATCGGCGTCGTCGTCGGCCGCCTCATCAAGAGCGCCGTCTCGCGCGAGCGCGAGTACCTGGCCGATGCCGCCGCCGTCCAGTTCACGCGCAACCCCGTGGCCCTCGCGCGCGCGTTGCGACGAATCGGAGGCTTTGTTCACGGTTCGCGTCTCCGGCACGCCCGGGCGGAAGCGGTCAGTCACTTCCTGTTCGGACGGTACGATGCGGATGACGACATCCTCGGGTGGTTCGCGACGCACCCGCCGCTGGTGGCCCGCATCCGGCGGCTGGCTCCGGCGTTCGATGGCACTTTCCCGCCCGTTCCGCTCGAACCCGGCCTCTACGACTTCGAGCGGCCCGAAAGCCCGCTGGCCTTGTCGCCCGTCGGTCTCCGGCCCAGCTATACCTCGACGGAACCCCTCGACCCCGTCAAGTTCGTGGCCGGCATCGGGGCTCCCGTCCGGGAGCATCTCGACCGGGCCGCCCGCCTGCTCGATGCGCTGCCCCGCGGCCTGCGGGAGGCGCTCCACGATCCCGGGCGCGTGGGCGCGATCCTTTACGCCCTGTTGCTTTCCCGGGAGCCCGGGTTGCGGTCGCGGCAGCTCGCCCTGGTCGCACGCCGCGCGGACGCCGCCGTGCGCGACGAGGTCGAGGCGGCCTACGCGCTCGTCGCCGCCCAGCCGCGCGCCGCGCGTCTGGCGATGGTGCACCAGACCCTGCCGTCGATCCTCAGCCTGCCCGAGACCCGCCTGCAGGTTCTCGCCGACACGGTCGAGGTGCTGGCCACCGCCGACCAGTCGATCGACCTTTTCGAATACGCCCTCGGCCACATCTTGGCGCGCGCGATCCGCTCGCGACACGAGGGCCGCGCCCGCCCCGTGCAGGTCTACGGGGTCCTCGGCGCCGCGCGGGAGATCTCGGTGCTCCTCTCCGCCCTCGCCTGGGCCGGAGGGGGCGGCGGCGAGGCGGCGCGGGCATCGTTCGATTCCGCCGCGACCCGATTCGGCAGGGAGGCGGGGCGGCTGTCCTTTGTCCCGGCCGCCTCGGCGGGTCTCGACGATGCCGACCGCGCTCTTCGCGCCGCCGCCGGCTTTTCCCCCGATCTCAAGCGCACCGTCGTCGCCGCGAGCCTGTTCGCGGTCGCGCGCGACGGACGGATCGATGCCGACGAGGCCGAGCTTTTGCGCGCCGTGTCCGCCGCCATGGACGTCCCCGTCCCCCTGTGGGTCGAGGCTGCGTGACGGGAGCCGAGAGGGCAGCTCAGGCAGTTGTGAGGGATTCGAGGAAGGCCCGGGCGCGTTTCGCTTCGGCGAGAAGGGCGGGGGGCTCGCCGGGCTTGAGGCATTCGACGACGAGCGGGCCGCCGGCGAGGCCGCCCTTGCGGAGCGCGGCGTACACGGCGGGGAAGTCGACCTTGCCGTCGCCGGGCGTCAGGGCCACGTCCTTCGGCGGCGCGAAATCCTTGATGCACCAGCCGGTGACGAGGCCGGCCAGCGGGGCGGCGTCCTCGACCGGGCTGCGCGCGCCGTCGGAGTAGTACAGGATGTTCCCGGCGTCGTACCACGCGCGGAAGGACGGGTGGTTCACGCCGCGCAGGATGTCGCGGATCTGCGCCCCGGTCGCATTCAGTCCGCCGTGGGGCTTGAGGACCAGCTCGACCTTCTTCTCCGCCGCATAGGCGCAGGATTCGGCGACGCTCTTATAGTAGGAGGCCTGCGCCTTGGCGTCCCCCGTGCCGCCGAGCAGCAGGCTCGGGCAACCGCACCGCGTGCAGAGGTCGACGAGATGCCGCAGCCCGGCGACGCCCGCCTCCACGGATTTCCCGGCGTTGAATCCGCCGCCGTAGACGGACACGATGGACAATCCGCGCCGCTTTGCCTCGTCGCCCGCGCGGACGGCGTCGTCGTCGGTGGAATCCACCGATAGCACGAGACGCGATTTCGTGTTCGTGGTCATCAGGCCGGCGTGGCGGAACCCCGCCTGGGCGATCGCGTCGAGAGCCTCGCGGTAGTCCATCTTGTCCCACGGTCGCGTGTAGCACCCGATGCGCCACGGCGACTCCGCGCCGGGCGCGGCGCAGGGGATGGCTCCGGCGGCGGCGGCGAGAACGGTGCGCTTCACGAATTCGCGGCGTCCGATCATGGCGGAATCCCTCCCGCGGCGCCGCCCGGCCGGGCGGAACGCCGTCGCGGTCACTCTGCCACGGTCGCCCCTCCGGCGCACGCGAAAAGACGGCGGTCGGGGTGTATGGGCGCACCTCCGATCCTGTGCAACGACGACGAGGATGCGCCCGCAGGCTTCCCGTTCGGCCGGGCCAGCGGCCCGGCCCTACCTTGCCGTCCTTGTGGGATCGACGGTAGGGCCGGGCCGCTGGCCCGGCCGCTGGGCTTCACACGAATGGTCACCGGATACCAAAGGCTTAGCCGAGGATTTGGGGAGACCCGCGCCGGGTTGCATGGGGGGCGGAAGGCGGCGTAGACTGGCGCTGGACCGGCGCGGCCGGGGTCGACGGCTTGCCCTACGGCGGAGGTGAGACCATGAGGACAGTGAGAATGGCGGCGATAGCGCTGGCGCTCGGCGTGGCGGCGGCGGCGGTCGCCCAGACGGCGAATGTCTACCTGGACGTCAAGCGCAAGGCGAGCGTCAAGGACTCGACGACGCGGGCCCGGGGCTACTACTACTCCGACAAGGACTACTCCCGCTCGGTCGACCTGGCGGTGACGGTCAAGAACATGAGCCAAGAGCCCGTGACCTTCGACCTCGAGTACTACTTCGTGGCGAAGACGGTGAACGGGAATGTCCGGTGGATTTACGACTCGGGGACGCAGTCGGTGGTGCTGGGCAAGGCGGCGCACACGAACTTCACAACCACCTCGAAGGAGCTGCAGGCCTCGAAGACGGAGTCCTGGCGCTACAAGGAGGAGACCGGAAGCAAGTACGAGGGGCACATCTACCGCGCGGTCATGGCGAAGAAGGTGATCGTCGTGAACGCGTCCACGCGCCCGCTCGAGAGCGCCGGCCGGAGCGAATCGGAATTGGCCGCGCTGATCGGCGCCGCCGAACAAGGTCTCAAGCAGACCCGCGACGGCGGCCTGAACCGCTGAACGCAAATCAGGGCCAGGCAAATAGTCCGTGGCGGGCATGCGGCCCGCCCGGCTCGAGTCCGGCGGGGCGGGGCGGGGATAGTTTACCTGTCACCATGATGGTGTAGCGGATCGGATCAAGGCGCGGCGGGAACGAGAGGCGGCACGAATGAATGCGACGACAGACAAGTGCCCAGCCTTCAATGAGTGGACCCACAAATGAACATCGATCGTCTGGCGTGGAGAAGCTGTGACATCGTTAGGCTCATTGTTCTTGGCATCATGGTATCTTCCTGTTCGTGGGTCCCCAGTGAATCAGGGAGCCGAACGGGAACCATCATTTCAGTGAGAAGTCTTGTTGCAGGCGGGGCCGCCTCGTTCCCGGAGCCGTGGTCAGCAGACAAGGTGATGGAGTTGGC
>CAYXFW010000062.1:0-9929 GCA_964464305.1 uncultured Verrucomicrobiota bacterium | reverse complement strand
GATGGCGGGCGCAGTGGCCAAGGGGACGGCGGATCCCGGAAAACTGGACGCGAAGCCCGGCACGGGCGTGATCTACAACGGGGCGAAGGGACGGACCGGCAACCTGATTTCCACGCAGGAGTTCGGCGACGTCGAGTTGCATGTCGAGTTCATGGTGCCGGAGAAGTCGAACTCCGGTGTCTACCTGATGGCCCGATATGAAATCCAGGTCTTCGACAGCTTCGGCGTGAAGGAGCCGCACCATTCCGACTGCGGCGGCATCTACCAGCGCTGGGCGGACAATCGCGGGTTCGAGGGCAAGCCGCCGCGCGTGAACGCTGCACGGAAGCCCGGCGAGTGGCAGACGTTCGACATCACGTTCCGCGCGCCGCGTTTCGACGCGAACGGGAAGAAGACGGAGAACGCTCGGTTTGTGAAGGTCGTCCACAACGGAACTGTCATCCATGAGAACGAAGAGGTCACCGGTCCCACGCGCGCGTCCACGTTCAACGACGAGAAGGCGCTCGGCCCGCTGATGCTGCAGGGAGACCACGGACCGGTGGCGTACCGGAACCTCACGGTAAGGAACCTGGAGGCGAAGTAGGGAAACTCCAAACTCCAAGGAAGTTCAAAGTAGGGAAGGAGCAAGGGAGGAAGTCGGAGGGCGGTTCATGACTGTGCCCTTCGCACTTCCATCCTTATGATTTTCCACTTCCTTGGAGCTTGGAGTTTTTCACTTTCCTGCCCACCAAGGTTGCCTGCGCGATGGCCAGGTCGCGGCCGTGGGCCAGGCTGACCAGCACGCGCGTCACGCCGCGCCGGGCGGCGAGCCGGCGGCCGCGGCCGTGAAGGGTGACCGTCGGGGCGCCCGTGCGGGCATTGCGGGCAACCTCGACGTCCTTCCATCCGAGCGAGTCGCCGATGCCCGTGCCGAAGGCCTTGGCGACCGCCTCCTTCACGGCGAACCGGCCCGCGTAGTGCCGCCACGGCGCGGCCTGCCGGTTGCAGTAGGCGCACTCGTCGGTCCGGAAGACCCGGCCGACGAAACGGTCGCCCCACGCCTCGATCGCCCTCCGCACGCGGTCGCTCTCCACGAGATCGATCCCGACCGCGAGGATGCACTCGCCGATTCCGGCCGGCGGCGCGGTCCGGCGCGGGGCGCGCGCCCCCGCGACACGACGCGCCTTCACGCGCGGCCCCCGCGGTAGGCGTCCATCGCCGCGCGCATCGCCCGCACCGCCTCCGGCAGCCCGACGAAGACCGCGTGGGACACGAGGCTGTGGCCGATGTTCAGCGTGTCCAGATTCGGAATCTCCAGGATGCCGGACAGGTTGGCCAGGTTGATACCGTGACCTGCATTGACGCGCAGGCCGAGGGCCGCGCCGATACGACCGCCCTCGACGAGCCGGTCGAGTTCCGCCGCGGCCGCCGCGCCGGAGAGATCGCAGTAGCGGCCGGTGTGCAGCTCGACGTACGGCGCGCCGAGGCGCGCGGCCGCTTCGAGCTGCCGCCGGTCGGCCTCAATGAACAGGCTGACCGCGATCCCGGCGCCGCGAAGCGCCTCGACGCACGGGCGGAGCGCCGGCTCCTGCCCCGCCGCATCGAGCCCGCCCTCGGTGGTGCGCTCCTGGCGCCGCTCGGGCACCAGACACACCTCGTCCGGCCGGACCTCGAGCGCAAAGGCCAGGATCTCCCGCACGTTGGCCATTTCGAGATTGAGGAGCACGCCCGGCAGGGCGCGAAGGGCACGGACGTCGGCATCCTGGATGTGTCGGCGATCCTCCCGGAGATGAACGGTGATTCCGTGGGCGCCGGACCGCAGGCACACCCGCGCCGCCTCCGCGAGATCCGGATACACCGTTCCGCGCGCCTGTCTCAGCGTCGCGACATGATCGATGTTGACTCCCAAACGCAGCATAGCCTTGCCATCCCTCCCGATCGGCCCGCCCCCGGCGAAGTCCTACAGAACGTCGGCTTCCCCCGGCTCCGGCTCGGCGTACAGCCCCATGGAGCGGTCGTACACGACCCACGTGTTGGGACCCTGCCGCTTGGCATGCTGCAGGGCCGTCCCGGCGGCGTCGATCACATGCCCCGGCGTCGAGCCGGTTCCGCCGATGCCCGCGATGCCGATGCACACGGCGAACGGCATGCGGGCGGAGCCGACGGTGACGGCGGACTCGCGCACCCGGTCGACGATCCGCGTGGCGGCGATCCGCGCATCCGCGGGGGAGCACTCGAGCACGGCCAGGAATTCGTCGTCCGCCAGGCGCCCGATCAGGTCGGCCTCGCGGACGTGAGCGGACAGCAGACCGCCAAACGCGCGGAGGACGGCATCGCCGGCGTCGCGGCCGACCCGGCGGTTGATATCCGCCAGCCGGTCAATGTCGATGTGCATGACGCTCACCGCCAGCCCGTCGCGCCGACAGCGCGCGATGAACTTGCGCGAAGCCCCGCCCATCTTCTCCGGACGCAGGATGCCCGTCAGCGGATCGAGCATGGCCGCCTCGGCCGGGGACACCGGCTCCTCCGACTCCGGCGTCGGCGACGCGGGAAGCTCGCCAACCAGAAGTCCCGGGGCACGCCCGGCGGCGGCATCCAGCGCCTTCCCCGCAGCCTCCAGCAGACCCGGCCCCGTCTCGCCATCCGCCGGATAGAACGCCACTCCGAAGTACGAGGCCTGGGCGAACACGGAAGCCTGGCGCGACGCGGCGGAGGCCAGACCGTTCCGCCAGCGCTCGAGCACCCGCCCAATGTGCGACGGATCCAGGCCGAGGATGGCCCCGACATGCTGCGCGTCCAGCGACATGACATCGTCGGCCCTGCGCGCGGCGCCCTTGAGGATGGGCAGGACAACGGACGACGGCGCGGCGCCGGGCTGGGGGGCAAGACGAACCACGAGAACGGCGAAGATGCCGCGATTCGCGCTGCCGATCGCCAACCGACGGGCGACCGCCAGGAGAAGCGCATCGCGCGGTGTCAGCCCGCCCCCCCCGCCGCTTCGCGCCAGGCGCATCAGGCGCTCGTACTTGGCGTAGCTGTAGGCCAGCGCCAGCACGGCGAACGCGACGGCGGCTGCGGCCACCGTCTGCCATACGGCTGTAAGGTTCTCCGGCATCTCCACCCCATTATCCCAAAAGCCGCCCCGTTTCCGAGTCAAAGAAATGCCACCGCGCCGCATCGGGCTCCAGAACGACCGGGCGCGCCCCGCCCGGGATCCGCTCGGGCGATCGCGCCACGAGCCGGTGAGGACCGGCGGTCGCATGGACCAGCGTGTCCGCTCCAAGGGCCTCGACGACGTCCACCATGGCGTCGATCCCCTGCCCCGGGATCGGCCGCGCCTCCCGGATCTGCAACGCCTCCGGACGGACACCGAACGTCACCGCGACGCCCGCGCGCGCGACGCCGATCCGCTCCGCCACCGGCGGCGGAAGCCGCAGGGCGACTCCGGGCGCCTCGAACCACAGACCGCCCTCGCGCCCGACCAGCCGTCCCTCCACGAAGTTCATCGGCGGGCTGCCGATGAAACCGGCGACGAACCGGTCGGCGGGCCGGTCGTAGATCTCCAACGGCGGGCCGACCTGGTGGATCGCGCCGTCCTTCATCACGACGATCCGGTCCCCCATCGTCATGGCCTCCACCTGGTCGTGCGTGACGTAAATCATCGTCGCGTCGAGCCGCCGGTGCAGACGGCTGAGTTCGACCCGCATCTGGACGCGCATCCGCGCGTCGAGGTTCGACAACGGCTCGTCGAACAGGAACGCCCGCGGCCGGCGCACGATCGCCCGGCCGAGCGCCACCCGCTGGCGCTGCCCGCCGGACAACGCCCGCGGCCGGCGGCCGAGCAGACCGTCGATGCCGAGCAGCGCGGCGGTCTCGGCGACACGCCGGTGGATTTCGTCCCTCGGGACCCGGCGCAGCCGGAGTCCGAAGGCGAGGTTTTCCGCCACGGACATGTGCGGGTAGAGCGCGTAGTTCTGGAACACCATCGCGAGGTCGCGGTCCCGCGGCGGCACATCGTTGACGCGGCGGTCGTCGATCCGGATGTCGCCCGCCGTCGCCTCCTCCAACCCCGCGATCATGCGCAGCGTCGTCGACTTGCCGCAGCCCGACGGTCCGACCAGCGCGACAAACTCGCGGTCCGCAATGTCCAGACAGGCATCCCGGACGGCCATGACGCCGCCGGGGTACTCCTTCGACACATGATCGAGAACGACGCTGGCCATGGGTTGTCCGCCCGCCCCGCGCCGGCCGTCCGACGCCCCACGCGAGCCGATGCGATATAGTCCCTGCCCCGCGGGGTGTCAACGCGGCGGCGCCGCAGGCGCCGCCGGGGGCGGCCATTCGCGGGCATTGGCCTCGTCCTCGGTGAAGGTCCCGGTATCCGCGTGGGCCCAGGCTCGGACGTAGTCGATGAAGAAGACCGACGGCAGGTCCCCGTGTCTCGGCAGGCCGAACCAGTCGGGCATCGTCTCGGAATCGAAGATCAGGCTCATGGGGACGTGCCAGTGCGTGTTGGGCATTGAGCGAACCCGCGCGCCGTCGACGTGCCACACCAGTTCCTTCGGGGTCCATTCGAACCCGTAGACGTGAAAATCGTCCGCCAGCCGCCACGGCGCCTCCCATGTCCCGCCGGCACTCCAGTGGTTGTTCGTCCCGTCCTCCCGCCACACGTGCGCGTTCATGTGGTAGGAGCGTTCGCGGCCCGGCGCCCGGCCGCCGATCTCGAAGACATCGATCTCCGTGCTCCAGCGCTTGAGACCCGACGTGAACCAGAACGAGCTCGACCCTGCCGAATCCATCGGCCGGGCCCGGATCTCGAAGTATCCGTAGCGCACAAGGAGTCTCGTGCCGACATAGGCGGACGTGTAGGTGTGAAAGTTCGTGTCCTTCGTCAGACCGGATACGTCCTCGAGCCGCATCGTCAACGTCAGGCATCCGTTGGTTTCGTCGACGTTACTCCGACGGAACAGCGCGGGAGCGCGCCCGATCCAGCGGTACGGCGAAACCCATTTGTTGGTGTCGAACGCCGCATCGTCGAATTCGTCGCTGAACGATGGAAGCGGCGTCCACCCGCCCCGGCCGGCCGGATCGGCCAGCGGCAGCGCTTCGGTGGCGCGGACGGGCGGCGCCCCGATCGGGCCCGTGCGCGTCCAGCCCGCATCCGCACGCGACACGAACGCCCCCCACTTCGCCGCGAGATAGTCCATGACCTCGCGCAACGCGCCCTCGCTGAGGAAGCCGCGGTTGTAGACGAGCACCTCGGCGAGGTCGCCGCGGAACGACGCCGCTCCGCCCGCCATGCCGCCGATGGCGATCGAACCCGGCGCCACCGTGTCGCGGGTCAGGACGCGGACGGTCGGCCCGAAGGCCTCGGCCCCCGCGCCGGTCGTCATCGTCTCGTTCGGCGGCTTGTTGTCCGGCAGGTCGCCGTGGCGGGTCGAAATCAGACGCTGCCAGCGGCCGCCCCCGGCCTGGGGCGCGAGCCGTTGCGACACGACAAAGGCCGTGACCGGCCCCACCACCGCCGAAATCGGGGCGAGACGCAGCGCCTCCTTCCCCGAGAACCGCACCGCCGGCTTGCCGCCAAAGACGTCGTCCAGAAATACCGGACGCCCCTCCACCGTCACCGCCCGGTCCTGCCCGGATTTGTCGCGCCAGCGCACGACGGCGCCGTCCTTCGCCTCGACCGTCGCCGCGTCGCCCGCATCGAGCCAGAGTTGAAGCCCGGCGCGCGGCGGGGTTGGCGCCTCGGCGCCCCCGGCCCCCGTCGCCGCCATCGCCACCCACAGGGCCATCCATCGCTTCATGGTCCAATCCCTTTCAGGTTTGCCGCGACGACCCTCAGGGTCGCGCGCTGGAGCTGCCCGACCGCAGCGAGGGCCTTCCCGGCCTTGGCGCGGGCGGCGACAGGATCCCGGGCCATCGCAAGAACGGCCGGCAGGAACCGACGGATCTCGTCGTCGCGATCGAAGTCGAACAGCCATTCGCCCAGACCGATGTCGCGCCACATGATCCCCTTGCTCGTCTGCTCGGCGAAGCGGCCCACGAGCGCCGGCACGCCGTTGCCGATGCACATGATCGGCGAGTGCATCTCGAGACCGAAGAGGCCGGCGGACCGGACGTACGTGCTCAGTGCCTCGTCCGTGAGCCAGAACGTCTCGCGCCAGACGACCCCCTTGCGGACGTCCTCGGGAAGCTTGTCGACGATCATCTCCTTCCCCACCGCCATCTGGCTCATGTCCTCGGGACAGACGAGCACTTTGAGACCGGTCTCGCGGACCACCGCCGCGACCGCCTCGCGCAGCGGCCCGATGTCGTGCTCCTTCATCGCCTCGTTGCGTTCGTGCTTCGCCGCGTCGAAAGGGCGGTCCTTGATCTTCCAGTACGGTGTGTTGCGAAGCCGCGGGATGCAGCAAAGGAACTTCCCCGCCTCCAGCCCGTTCGTGCGCAGAAATGCGTCGGTTGCGGCGTCATTGCGCAGGTCGCACGCGAATGCGCCGTCGGGACCGAACTCCATCACGGGCGACGCGACGCCTTCGGCCTTCGCCTTTTCCAGCGAGACCGAATCGCGGAAGTAGGCGAATCGCGCGCGGCTCATCAGCGCGCGCTGGGCCTCGCCGGCGCCGCCGTAGGTGATGCCGTAGATGCCGAACGGCTTGCCGGTCGACGTCTCGAAGGCCGCGACGTCCTTCGCCGCGACGAACGACGGCCCCGAACCGTGCAGCAGGAAGTCGCACCAGGCGACCGCGTCGGCCAGATCCGCATTCGAGGCCTTGCCGTCCGCGCCGATCGAGCCCTTGACGATCTCGAGTCCCGGGAACCGGCGGTGCTCCATCGCCGCGACCTCGTCCGAGAGATCGCCCGACGCCCACAACCGCACCTCGGCCTCCGGGATGTGCCTCGCGATCAGCGCCAGCACGCCCGGCGTGTGCGCGATGTCCCCGATATTCACCACCTGCCACGACGACCGCAGCAGAATCCGCGGTCGCCGCCCCACCGCCGCCCCCGCCGCCGCGGCAGCCAGCGCGGCTCCGAGCCCGCAGAGGAACTCACGGCGGAGCACCCCGATCCTGTTCTTCATCGCTTCATCCTCCGGAATCCGCCCTCGAGCATCACGGCCTTCGCATCGGCAAGATGCGCGGCCGACCGCAATCCGGCAAGCGCTGCGACACTCGGCGGCAAGCTTGCCTGGGGGTCGCGTCGCGGATCGAGCACAGCCAGCGTTCCGCAGTAGTGTTCAGTCGATAGGTACCAGGCGCCGTCGCTGTCGCAGCCAATCGCAAGCGACCATGCGGGCCACGCATGCGAGTCCTCGTAGTCGATCGCGAGCCAGGAGCCCTCGGCGAATCGCAGATGGAGGCCACGACTTCCGGCGACTTGATCTCTGTCTTCGGGCGTTTGAGCTTTCTCCAAGCGGTGGATCATCCCATTCCGGATCCAGAAGGGGGCTGGAGGGCTTGGAATGTAGAAGGGGAAAACGAGAATCGAGGCCATGAAGCCAAGCAAGCCCGTCCCAAGCACGAATGCCCTTCGTGATGTGCGGCCATGCCAGTACCGCCACGCCACAGCGAGGCAGACGACCAGCGCCGGAAATGCAATGAAGACGTAGTAGCTCAGGATCGTCGACACCGCGGCCAGGAATGCCGCGGCCGCGAGGACGAGATACGCGCCCACACCCAGGACCTTGGCGACTCGACTGTTCATCTCGTCCCTCTGCCGCACGAGTGGCAGGCCACCGGCTTGATGCTCACCGTCCCGCCCGCGGCCAGCGCGTCAAACCGACGGCAGGCCTGTTGCCGACGGCTGCCGCAGAACACTTGTCCGATCGTGGCACGGGCTTTGGCGATGCGGAAGCCCGGGAGCAACTCCACCTCGGGCCGCGACAAACAGCCCAGAGCGGGCAGGCACCACAATGCACGGTTTCGACACCCCTGTCGATATGCTGCATTATGGGCGGAGCGTACCCTCCGATGGCGCGCGCGCCGCGGGAGGTCGGACAGTACTGTCGCCCGCGCGCGGATACCTCTGCGGTCTATCTTCCTGCCTGTCGTGCGAAACCTCTCATCCCAATCCGTCCGGCACCGCCGGCGGCGGCCGGGCGGACGGCCGGCCGAGCCGGTCGACGATCACCACGCCGCACAGCGTCACGATGCCGCCGGCGAACGCCGCCGGCGCGGGCAGTTCACCCAGCAGCAGCCAGCCAAGCGCCACCGAGATCGCCGGGATCAGGAACCGCCAGTTCGCCGCGCGCGCGATCGGCATCCGCGAGATGGCAAAGGTCCACATCGTCTGGCACAGCGCGCCGGACACGACGCCGAGGGCCACCACGTTCGCCGTCGCCTGCCAGGGCGCCGACCGCACCGCCTCCGGCAGCCCCCACCCCACCGGCAACAGGCCCAGCGTGCCGATCCAGACCGACCATGTCGTGATCTCCAGCGGACCGTGCCGCGCCAGCAGTTCCTTGCTGACCAGACCGCCCGCCGTCGTACAGACCGCTGCGACGAGCACCAGCAGCGCGCCACGCGAGAGGCGCAACCCGCCGCCGGATCCGACCGCGATCACTGCGACGCCCGCCAGCGCGATCGCGACGCCAATCCAGCCCGCCGGACGCAGCCGCTCCCCGAAGAAGACGCGTCCGCCGACCGTCAGCATGACCGGGATGCTCGCCGCGATGAACGAACTGGTACCCGCCGGAATGCTCCGTCCGCCCGCATTGATCAGAAGGTTGTAGATCGTGAACCCGAGCAGCCCCATCGCGATGACCCGCGGCCACTCGCGCGGCGCGGGGAGCTTCGCCCCGCGCGCCAGCCAGAACGGGAGCAATACCAGCGCGGCCACCAGGTGCCGCCCGAGCGCCATCGTGCCGGGCTCGTAGTGCCGCACCGCCGTGCGGATGCCGACCCACGCCCACCCCCAGCCGATCAGCGCCCCGGCGAGGCTCAGGCCGACGAGCCAGCCCGGGGAGGGGCGGGACGGATCGGCGCGTGGGGAAGGAAATGACATGGGAAGGGTGTCAGGTTTCAGGTGTCAGGTGGCAGGAGGAGGAGTTTCAAGTTCCAAGTCTCAAGTTTCAGGTTGGGTTCGGCGATTGTCCTGACACCTGAAACCTGACACCTCTCCTCCTTCGCCCAGTTTCCGGTCGAGGTCGAGGAAGTCCGCCGCGAAGATGTCGAACCGGCCGGCGGGCGGCGGCTTGAGCTCGCAGGCGGGGCCCCATTCCAGCGGACGGTGGACGAAGGCGGTCCGCAGGCCGCACTCCGCCGCGGCCTTGAGATCGCCCTCGTGCGCGGCGACCATCATGACCTCGGACGGCTTCACATCGAACATCTCCGGCACCATCCGGTAGACCTCGGGCGCCGGCTTGTAGTGCCGCACCAGTTCCGCCGACAGGATGCAGTCCCACGGCAGCCCGGCGGCGCGCGCCATGTGCGTCAGCAGCGCGACGTTGGCGTTGGAAAGCGGCGCGATGACGCGGCGGCGGCGCAGCCGCGTCAACCCCTCGACCGCGTCGGGCCACGGCGGAAGCCGCCGCCACGCGCGGACGAAGTCCTCCTTCTCCTTCACCGACAGATCACCGAGGCCAAACCGGACCAGGAGGTCGCCGGCCGCCGACCGCAACAGCCCTTCCAGCTTCGTCCACGGCAGTTCCCCGCTCCGCACGCGGTCCATCGCCGGCTGGTACGACTTTGCCCACGCATCGGCCAGGGCCGGGCCGTCGACCGCGATGCCCCGGGCGCGGCCGATCCGGCCGGTTTCCGCGATCAGCCCGGAGCGCCAGTCGACCACCGTGCCGAACACATCGAACACGAGGACCGAGACCCCGCCGGGCGCCGGCCCGGCAATGTCCGCCGGGCCAGCGCCGCGGGCGCGGGCCGCGGTTGCCGCCGCGAGGGCGCCGGTCAGGAAGCCTCTTGGGCTCCATCGCGGCGACCGCCCACCGGATCGCTGCG
>CAYXFW010000061.1:0-9974 GCA_964464305.1 uncultured Verrucomicrobiota bacterium | reverse complement strand
CGAAAGCGACGAAATCGGGGCGGACGGGTCGGTATGCGGTACCGGCGGTGGACGGCATGCTGGACATCGTCGAGTTCCTCGCGGGGCAGTCCCGGCCGTGGGGGATCAACGAGCTGGCGCGGGAGCTCGGGATCACGACCAACATGGCGTTCCGTATCCTGCGGCGGCTGACCGAGCGCGGCTACGTCGAGGCGGCGGGCGACAGCGGCGGCTGCCAGCTCGGCGCGCGGTTTTTCTCCCTGGGCATGCGGCTCTACACGCGCTTCGAACTGCGGACGCGCGCGCGTCCGCACCTCGAGCGGCTGGCGGCGGCAACGGGGGAGACGTGCCAGCTGCACGTCCTCAACGACCGCGGCATGCTGGTGGTCGACGTGGTGAACCCCCGGGCCGATTTCTTCCTGCAGGTCGTGCCCGGCGCCCACCTCAACTGTCACGCCAACGCGTTCGGCAAGGCGTTGCTCGCGTTCCTGCCGCCGGCGGAGGCGCGCGGGTACCTGGCCGGAAAGCTCGATCGCCTGACCGACCGGACTCTGACGTCCGCTGCGGCGGTGGTCCGCCAGTTCGAATCGATCCGGAAGACCGGCGTGGCCTTTGATCGCGAGGAGTACGTGCGGGGCGTCCACTGTGTCGGCGCGCCGGTCTTCGATGCGTCCGGCGCGGTCGTCGCGGGCCTCGGGACCACGGGCCTGGCGATGGCGCGGGAGGGCGCCGGCGCGAAGGCCTGCGAGCGGGCGGTGCTCGACTGCGCCGCTGCGGTCTCGAAGGACATCGGTTACACCGGCGACCGGTTCGAGGCGTGGAGGAAGCGGTCATGAGACCCGCCATTGTTGCTGTCGCCGCGTGCGGCGTCACTCTCCTCGCCTCGGCCGCGCCGCCGGGCCGTCCGCACCCGATCGTTGCGTGGCTGCCGCCGGAGTCGCTCCCTTCGGAGCCGGCGACGCGGACGCTGTCGCCTGACGAGGCAGCAGCGGCGTTGGAGCGCGACTGGCTGTTCCAGTGCGACGGGCGCCCGTCGCCCGGCGCCGTGAAGTCGGAGATCCAGCGCGCACGCCGCATCGCAAGGTCCCTGGCCGAGGGGCCCTTGCGGGTTGACGTATCCGCCGCCTTGGACCGGCTGGCGGCGATCGAGGCCTCCGGGAAGGGGGCGACCGCCCCGCGACGGATTTCCCTGCGGCCGGACGGCATCGCCGGCCGGTGGTCGTTCGAGGGCACGGACGACTAGGTGTCGGCATTCAGGCCGGTGGGATCCTGGTCCTTCGTGGACGGCGTGTCTGCGAATGGAGTGGCGCTCGGCGGCGCGTACGCCGACACCGGGGCGCAGGCCAATGGCGTCTTTGCCGGGCCCTACTCGGTGACCGCGTGGATCCGGACCCAGTCGGACGAGGCCGATGTGATCGGAACCGGGGTGGGGCGGGGCCATGTCCTGCTGATGGCCTACCGTGGTGTGGTTCGGGGCCACCATTGGACCGACGGCGGTGCGAACGTGATCGACGGGAAGACCCCGGTGGCCGACGGCGGGTGGCACCACATCGCCCAGGTTGTCGACGGCGCGCAAATCCGCATCTACGTGGACGGACGTGTCGATGCCGAGCTCGCGTTCAAGGGCCGCCCCGGGGTGCCTCCGTCACCGTTGCTGATCGGCGCCCGGTCCATGGATCCGGCGTCGCTCCGCTCAAGATTCCAGGGCGAGATGGACGAGGTCCTGTTGCTTGGTCGTGCGCTGGGCGCCGACGAGATCGCGGGGCTGCACACCGCCGGGCGCGCCTCGCTGGAGGCTGAGGCCGGGGCGGCGCGCGAGCCCTACCTGGCCGTCCGGCGGATCAAACGCGAGCTGATGCTTCGCGATCCGGCGGTCGATTTCGACCGCGTCGTCTTCATCGATCAGCCGTACCCGCAGGGTGCGGAATGGGCGCACGAGGCGCGTCACCGCAACGGCACGATGGCTGTGCCGGGCGGGCGGTTACTGACGCTCGACGGGCTCCATCCCGGCGGCACGGTGCGCAAGCTCGCCCCTGCGGACGGTCCCGCGGCCTTCTGGCGGCCGGACGTTTCGTTCGACGGCCGCCGCGTGCTCTTCTGCATGAAACCGGCGGCGGAGAAGTCCTTCCACCTGTATGAGACCGGAGCGGATGGAAAGGGGCTTCGTCGGATCACGGACAGCGACTACGACGATCTCGACCCGATCTACCTGCCCGACGGACGGCTCCTGTTCTCGACCTCCCGTGCGAACACCTATGTCCGCTGCATGCCCTACAAGTATGCATACGTTCTGGCGCGATGCGACGCGGATGGGAAGAATCTCTACGCGGTCAGCCCCGGCAACGAGCCCGACTGGCTGCCGTCGCTGCTGAACGACGGGCGCGTGATCTTCACGCGGTGGGAGTACACCGACAAGGCGCTGTGGCGGATCCAGAGCCTCTGGACGATGAATCCGGACGGCTCCAACCTCTCGGCCTTCTGGGGCAACCAGAGCGTCTGGCCCGACATGCTCGTTGAGCCGCGCGCGATTCCCGGCAGCCGCCGTGTGATGTTCACCGGCAGCGGACACCACGACTGGTTCGCGGGCCCGATCGGGATCGTCGACCCCGCGCAGGGCTTCAACTTCCCCGACGGCCTCACGAAGGTGACGGCGGATGTGCCGTGGGCGGAGTGCGGTCCGCCGCCGGTCGACCCGGTCGAGAGCGCCGATTACAAGGCGGCTGGCCGCTTCGGCGCGTACAAGACGCCCTATCCGCTCTCCGACCGGCTCTTCCTCGTCTCCGCGCGCACCGGCGGGCTGAACACCGTGCGCGACAAGCGGCCGGGGAGCTTCAAGCTCTACCTGATGGACATCGACGGAAATCGCGAGTTGGTCTTCGAAGGCGCCTTCAACGTACTCCACGCCATGCCGCTGCGGCCCCGGCCGGTTCCGCCGCGCATCGCCGACCGGGTCGAGTGGCCCGGTACGGGGTCCGATCGCAAGCCCGCCTCGCCCGGGGTGCTCTTCTCCGGGGATGTCGTCCAGGGTCCGTCGCGGATCCCGCGCAGCGAGGCCAAGTGGCTGCGCGTGGTCGCGATGGACGCAAAGACCTACTCGTCGTGGACCCGCGACGAGATGCCGCACCAGCACTCGGGGCCGGCGGTCTCGCTGCTGCAGGCCGACGGTGTGAAGCGGATCGTCAGCGAGGTGCCGGTGGAGGCCGACGGATCGGTGAACTTCGAGGCGCCCCCGGGCGTCGCGCTGCATTTCCAGCTTCTCGACGGCGAGCGGCGCGCGATCCAGACAATGCGCTCATTCGTCGGCGTCATGCCCGGCGAACGGCGCGGCTGCATCGGCTGCCACGAGATGCACAGCGTTGCGCAGGCCAACGTGCCCGGCACGGCCTTGAAGCGCGCCCCGTCCGCGATGACGCCGCCGCCGTGGGGTGCGGACACGACGCTGGGTTACGAACGATCCATCCACCCGATCCTGGAGAAGCGCTGCGGCGCGTGCCATCTCGGCGAAGGAGCCGGGCGAAAGGTCTTCGACCTCACGTTGCGGCCGGGACTCGGCATCTTCAAGGAGCCCTACGTCACGCTCGTCGGCGGTTCGCTCTACCATGGCCCGAAGTCGCTTGAGCCTCCGTCGACGATCGCCGGCTGCCTGCCGGTCGAAACCTGGCCGACCGCGGGGGCGCCGGAGGGGGTGAAGACGTTCCCTCCGATGATGTGGATGTCGCGCACGAGCCGGCTGGTGAACCACTACGCCTCCGGACGGCACCGCGCCGAGGTGAAGATGCCGGAGGCCGAGCGCCGCGTGCTGGCCGCCTGGGTCGATCTCACCGCGCCCTACCGCGGCGACGAGGAGATCCGCGCGCTGCCCGACCCCGACTTCCCCGGTATCGAGGATCTTCCCATCCGTCCGCGCGTGCGCACGGCGCCGGTGGTCGATCGCTTCAACCTTCCACAGGACGGCGATGCCAAGGCGGCGTCACGATCAGCCAGGAAGGCAACGCCATGAGGACCATCCCTTTCGGCGGCCGGCTCTGTCGTCCGAACCTTGGATAGCGACCGGTTCGGGATTCCGAGGCGGGGCGGGTTCGATGTTCCTTTGCCCCCTGGTCCGAATTGGCACCCCCTACCGGAGTCGAACCGGTCTTTGCAGGATGAGAACCTGCCGTCCTAGCCGATAGACGAAGGGGGCGCTTGGGCGCCGCAAGGGTGGGAAATTTAGGTGGCGGGGGGGCTGGTGTCAAGTTCGACACGAGGGCTGTTGGCGCGGGGGGAGCGGGGGGAGTACGAATAAGAGTAAGAGTACGAATAAGAGTAAGAGTACGAGTAAGAGTAGGAGAGGACGAAAGCGTCAAAGGACCCAGGACAGGAGCAGGGTGAAGGCCAGGCCGCAGAAGGCGATGAGAGTTTCCATGACGGTCCATGATTGGAGGGTCTGTTTCTCGGTCAGGCCGAAGTACTTTCCGACGAGCCAGAATCCGCTGTCGTTGACGTGGGAGAGGATGGTGGCGCCGGAGGCGATGGCGATGACGACCAGGCCGAGATGGGCGTCCGAGAGGCCCGCGTTCTCGATCATCGGCGCGACGATGCCGGCCGCTGTGATCATGGCGACGGTGGAGGATCCCTGCGCGATGCGTACGGCGACGGCCAGGAGCCACGCGAGGAGGATGGGGGGGAGGTTCCCGTGGGACATCGCCTCGGCGAGGATCTTCCCGATGCCGCTGTCGATCAGCACCTGCTTGAGCACGCCGCCGGCGCCGGTGATCAGGATGATGAGGCCGGCCGGGGCCAGGGCCTTGGAACTCAGATCCATCAGTTCGGCGCGGCTGAACCCGCGCCGCACGCCGAGGAGATAGAGGGCGAGCAGCGTCGAGACCAGCAGCGCGGTGAACGGGTGGCCGGCAAAGGCGGCGGCCTGCGTCCATGCCGAGGCCGCGACGATGCCCTTCTTGACCAGGAGCTGGCTTGCCGTGCTGCCGAGAATCAGGACGAGCGGCGCCCCCATGATGAGCGCCACCATGCCAAACGACGGCAGCGACTGCGTTCCCGCGGGACGGGTCTGGAGGCTTTCCAGCGCGTGGGCCGGCGCCTGCACCACAATCCGTCGGGAGATGTAGCCTCCGAACAGGGGGCCCGCGACGATGGCGGTGGGCAGCCCCGTGACGATCCCGAGCAGAATGACCCAGCCGAGGTCTGCGCCGACGATCTCGGCCACCGCCACGGGGCCGGGGGTCGGCGGGACGAAACTGTGCGTGACGGCCAGTCCGGCCAGCAGCGGGATGCCGTAGTAGAGCAGCGAGCGTCCCGACTTGGCCGCCAGCGCGTAGAGCACGGGCACGAGGATAATGAACCCGACGTCGAAAAACACCGGGATCGCAATGATGAATCCCGCGAGCATCAGTGCCCACGGCGCACGCTTCTCGCCGAACCGCCGGACCAGAGTCAGCGCCATCGCCTCGGCGCCACCGGAGCTTTCAAGGATCTGCCCCAGGATCGCGCCGAGCCCGACCACGGTCGCAACGAAACCGAGCGTCCCGCCCATGCCGTTCTGCATGCTGGTCAGAAGGGCCGCGGGATCCATGCCTGCGACCAGGCCGACCAGGATGCTCGCGATCAGCAGGGCGATGAAAGCCTGGACCTTGAGGCGGAGAATCAGAACCAGCAGGACCGCGATCCCCAGGATGGGGGCCAGGATCAGCCGCAGGTTCGCGACATCGATGGCGGAAGGGTATGGCATGATCGTCCCGCCGGGTCGCTTCAGGGCTTCGTCGCCAGGCCTCGGCTGCGGAGCCAGTCTGCGCAACGATCGGGCCAGGTGTGGATGTCCTGGGGAACGGGCTTCATGCCGAAGCCGTGGCCGCCGTCGCCGTAGACGTGGAGTTCGGCGTCCACCCCGGCCTTCCGGAGCGCGAGGAACCACGCGATGCTGTTTTCCGGCGAGATGCGGTCGTTGGCGGCATGGACCAGGAACGCGGGCGGGGTTTCCTTCCCGGCGGGCAGGGTCAGTTCGGTGCCGCCGGCGGTGTTGGTGGTCGTGAGATAGGCGGGGTAGACGAGCACGGAAAAGTCGGGCCGGCAGGAAACGTCGTCCGCCGCATCGACCCGCGCGTAGGTCCGCGGTCCGGTATGGGCCGAGATCCGCGCGGCAAGATGGCCTCCGGCGGAGAACCCGAGCACGCCGATGCGGTCGGCCCGGAGGGCGAGGTCCTTTGCTCCCGAACGCACGAGGCCGATGGCCCGTTGCGCGTCCTGGTAGGCGCCGTCACGCTGGCCCGGCACGCGGTACGTGAGCATGAAGGCGGTGATGCCGAGCCGGTTCAGCCACGCGCAGACGTCGGAGCCCTCGTGCGAGACGGCGAGGATGCTGTAGCCGCCGCCCGGGCAGACGACGACCGCGGTGCCGTTGGGCTTCTCCGGGCGGAAGATCTCGAGGCGCGGGTCCGAGACATTCGTCAGGCGCTTCACGCCGTCCCCCTTGTCGGGCTGGAACTGTTCCTCCCCGATCCCCTGCGCGAGATCCGGCGCTCCTGAAGGCCACAGTTTGAGAATGTCCTGATCCGCCGCCATGGCGGATCCCGCCGCCATGCCCACCGCCACAATCCATGCCTTCATGCCACGTCCTCCAGATTGCCGCCGCCCACGATGCCATGGAGAAGGGATGAATGTCGAACATCGAACGGGCGACGGCACGGGCAGCGCGAGGAAACGTGTGCCAATGGGCGGTTGCGGACGAACGCGGCGAGTGGCATGATGCGGGGCGGGTTGGAGGAACTGCCATGAACGCGAGCCCAGGTCCGCACGATTCCTGCTCCTGCTGTCACCTTCACGCACCCCCCGGCCTTACGCGCCGGAAATTCGTCGTGCGCCTCGGGGCGACGGCGGCCGGCGTCGGCCTGCTGGGCGCTTCCCGCGTCCTCGCCGCGGCCGCGGGCGGACCTCCGGATCGCCGCGCACTGCGCGTCCAGCCGGTGCTGGTCTACTCGACCCCCGTGCGCCGCGAGGGCACGAGCTGGCGTAGTTGGGGCGGAATCCAGACAGAGGCCGATGCGGACGCCGAGGTGGCGCGCATCGGGAAGGAACTGGCCGCGGTGAAGGCCGCCGCGGGCGTGCCGCTCGAGATACGGCCCGTCACGAAGGTCAGGACCGACGCGGCCGCGGCGGAGGTCGCGAAGGAACCCTGCGACGTCCGGATCCTCTACGCGGCCGGCGGAGGTTTGAAGACGCTGGAGAGCCTGATCTCGCTGGACCGCGACACGCTGATGTTCCTCCGCCACGACCCGGGGCCGGCTTATCTCTGGTACGAGATCGTGCATCCGCGACTGCTGCGGAAGACGGTGGACGAGTACGGTCAGCCCGGCCTCGACGTCCATGACATCGCGGTCGACGACCCCGGCGAACTGGCCTGGCGCCTCCGCGCGCTGTCGGGCCTGCGCAACACGATCGGGACCAAGATGGTGGCGATCGGCGGCGCAGGGGGCTGGGGCGCCGGCGGACGGCAGGCGCCGGCAGTCGCGAAGGAGAAGTGGAAGTTCGACATCGTCGACGTCCCCTACGCCGCTCTCGCGCCCCGGCTGCAGGCGGCCATGGACGATCCCGTCCGGCGTCGCAAGGCGGCCGCGGAGGCTGAGCGGCTGCTCGGCGGCTGGCGCGTCTCGATGAAGACCGGCCGCGACTTCCTCGACCGGGCCTACGTGATGACGGACGTCTTCCGCGAGTTGATGCGCGAGGCTGGCGCGGGGGCGATCACGGTCAACGCGTGCATGGGCACGATCATGGGCATTTCGAAGACGACGGCCTGCATGCCGCTGAGCTTCCTCAACGACGAGGGCTGGCTCGCATTCTGCGAGTCGGACTTCGTCGTGATTCCCTCCGGCGTGCTGCTGCACAACATCAGCGGCCTTCCGGTCTTCCTCAACGATCCGACGACGCCGCACGGCGGGATCGTGACGCTCGCGCACTGCACGGCGCCGCGGAAGATGGACGGACGCCGCCTGGAGCCGGTCAAGATTCTCACGCACTTCGAATCCGACTACGGCGCCGCGCCGAAGGTCGAGTTTCGCGTCGGCCAGACGTGCACGAACCTCGTGCCCGACTTCGCGTGCAAGGAGTGGCTCGGATTCGAAGGCGAGATCGCGGGCAACCCGTACCTCGACATCTGCCGCTCGCAATGCGACGTACGCATCCGCGGCGACGACGTCGCCCTGCTTGAGCGCATGAAGGGATTCCACTGGATGATGTCGTACGGAAACCACCTGCGCGAGGTCGGCTACGCGCTGCGGAAGCTCGGCGTCGGATTCCAGGACCTGAGCCGGGGAACGAGGGCTGAGGGATGAAACCTGAGACCTGAAAGGGGGGGGCGTCGGAAGACCGGATCTTCTTTCAGGTTTCCGGTTTCATCCCTCATCCCTCCAGCGAGATCAGCATCGGTTCTTCGATGGCTTCGACGATCCAACGGAGGAAGCGCGCGCCGTCGGCGCCGTCGATGAGACGGTGGTCGTAGGACAGGGAGAGGGGCATCATCAGGCGTGGGGCACAGATGCTGTCCTTGCGGCCGCAAACGGATTCCATGGCGGCGCGGCCGACGCCGAGGATCGCCACCTCGGGCGCGTTGATGATCGGCGTGAAGAACGAGCCGCCGATCGCCCCGAGGTTCGTGATCGTGAACGTGCCGCCCTGGAGGTCGTCGGGCGCGATCTTTCCCTCGCGGGCCTTCCGGGAGATCTCGCCCAGTTCCACGGAGATCTGGACGATGTTCTTGCCGTCGACGCCGCGGAGGACGGGCACGAGAAGGCCGCGCTCCGTGTCGACCGCGATGCCGAGATTGTAGAATTTCTTGTAAATGACCGTGCGCCCACCCATGTCGACGCTCGCGTTGAACTTCGGGAACACCTTCAGGGCGGCCGCGACGACCTTGAGCAGGATGGAGGTCACGGTCAGTTTTCCGCCCGCCGCCTCCGCCCGCGGGGCGAACCGCTTGCGCAGGGACTCCAGTTCCGTGATGTCGGCCTTGTCGTGCTGGGTCACGTGCGGGATCGTCGCCCACGCGCGGCTCATGTGCTCCGCGGTTGCGATGCGGATCTTCGTCATGGTCTCGCGATCCACCGCGCCCCACTTCGAGAAGTCCGGCAGCGGCACGGCGTCGAGCGCGCAGTGCGTATGAACCTGGCGGCCGGTGTTGATCTGACGCGAGTGGCGCTTGACGTCGTCGAGGGAAATCCGCCCGCCCGCGCCGGAGCCCTTGACCTCCTCGACAGCGACGCCGATCTCGCGGGCGAACTTGCGGACCGACGGCGCGGCCGCGACGGGCACGCGGGAGGGCCGGGCCGAAGGGATCACGGGCTCGACCGCCGGTTCCGGAGCGTCCGGCGGAAACTGCGGCTGCAGCGGCGCGGGGGCGGGGGCCTCGGCCGCGGCGGTTGCCTGCGCAGGGGCCGGCGTAACGGCGACGGCTGTCGGCGCGGCGGGGGCGTCGGCCGAGGGGGCGGCCGACGTGGCGCCATCCGCCCACGTCAGAATGGGGTCGCCGATCTTCACCTTGTCGCCCGGCTTCACGAGCACGGTCGCCACGGTTCCGGCGGCGGGCGAGGGGACCTCCAGCGTCGCCTTGCCGGTTTCGATCTCGAGGATCGGCTGATCGGCACGCAGGACGTCGCCGGGCTTCACGAGCACCTTGACGACGTCACCGCCGTCGATGTTCTCGCCGAGGGGGGGAAGGTTCAGGGGGGTGGGCATAGGGTTACTCTCTCATGGATGTGCGATTGACGGTCACGCCGTCCACGGGTTGGCCTTCTCCGGATCGATGCCGAGTTTCTTCATGCCGGCGGCGGCGGCCTTCGCGTCGATCGTCTTGTCCGCGGCCAGCGCGGCGAGGGCGGCGGCGGCGATGTGGGCGGCGTCGACCTCAAAGTGCCGGCGCAACGCGTCGCGTCCGTCGCTGCGTCCGAAGCCGTCGGTGCCTAGGGAAATCCAGCGCCTGGGCACGTGCCGTGCGACGGCGTCGGGCA